>JAZNCY010000154.1:0-12945 GCA_045587825.1 Acutalibacteraceae bacterium | reverse complement strand
TAGTTGTTAGTATTGTAGGGGTTGACCTTTGTGGTCGCCCGCTACAGAATGCACAATTCACAATGCATAATGCACAATTTAGGAAGCCTTACGGCTTGATTGTAATTTGATATGAATAACAAAAACTACATTCTTTCATTTTGGTTTGTGAGAGAATGTAGTTTTTTATATAACCGTAGGGGATGAGCTCTGCTCTCCCGTAAAACAGTGCTGAGTGAAAAGTGTTGAGTGATGAGTTAAGGGGCTACGCCGTAATTATAATAATTGTTTGTAGTAGTTAATTTATCTTTTCATTTATAACAATTTAAATAGCCGAATTCTATAAAAATATAAAATTCTATCATTTAAAGTTTATCGCAAACTAAAATGATAGAATTTTGTTATTTTGAAGATAATAATTATAATCAAGCCGTAAGGCTTCCACAACTCATCACTCAACACTTTTCACTCATCACTAAAAAGGCGAAGCCTTCCGATAATTCCGAATTACGCATTACGAATTCCGAATTAAATCTATTCCTTTTTCAAGCATTTCAAGGTCAATCATCCCGCCAGCGCTTGCTTCTAAATATCCTTCTTCATCAATAAAGAACGTAGCAGGGAAGCCTGTTAAACCGTAATTATTTACTGCTTCCATCTCTGTGTCAAAATAAATGTTGAAGTCATAGCCTTCATCTTCGTAGTATTGTTTTGCCATTTCCATAGTTTCCTGATATCCGTCGGTTGCGTTTATCATCAAAAATTCAACGTCAGGGTATTTTTCATAGGCTTTATTAAAATCTGGCATTTCTTCCTTGCAATAAAAACACCATGTAGCCCAGAAGTTAAGCACAACAGGCTTGCCTTTGTAGTCAGAAAGCTTAACTTCATTTCCCTCATAATCAAGCACAGTAAAATCAGGTGCCTTGATTTTTTCGCTACTTTCTGAATTGCTTTCTGAATTGCCTACTGCCCCAGTTGTGTTTTGTAAAAGACTGTCACCACCATAATCTTCACTTAAATTGTTATAAAGAATTGTAGCACCGCCAATTATAACAACGAAAGCAATTGCAATTATTATCCATTTAACATTGTTTTTCATAATTAACTCCTACGATAAAAATGATAAAAATTTACCGAAAATACCCGTAGCCATAAGCACACCTACAACGATTAAAAGCACACCACAGATTGTGTTTATTATTTTGTAATGCTTTTTAATAAATGTGAAAGCACCACGTAATTTGTCAATAAGAATTGCACTTATAAAGAACGGAATACCAAGCCCTAAGGAGTAGAGTAAAAGCATTATAACTCCCGTTAACACTTGACCCTCGCTTGTTGCAAGCATTAAAGCAGAGCCTAAAAATGCACCAACACACGGTGTCCAGCCAATTGAAAATACAACACCAAAAACTAAGGATGAAAAGAAACCAAGATTTTCTGTGTTAACACTTTTTGCACCTTTAAAAATATTAAGTTTAAATACCCCTAAAAAGTTAAGCCCAAAGAAAATTACAATAAGACCAGTAATAATATTTACAATTGTTTTATACTCTGTAAGTAGCTTGCCAAAAGTTCCAGCCAAAGCGCCCATAGAAACAAAAATAATTGTAAAACCTAATATAAATCCCAAAGAATTTTTAATTGTCTTTTTAGTATTTCTTTCACTACCACCTGCAAAATATGAAACATAAACGGGTAGCATTGGCAAAAGACAAGGGGAGATAAACGTAATTATTCCCTCTAAAAACGAAATAAAATATTGCATATTTTCACCTTAATAAAACTCATCAGGGTTTATTATATCCCGATTTCTTTCATTATTTCATCGTAAGTGACTATATTACCATACTTTGTAAAATCCACTTTTTTGCCGAGTATTCTTATATTGTTTACCATCGGTTTATTGTTTGTGTAAATTGGTTTACCAGGTGTTATAGGGTAAATACCAAGACAACAGAAAATATACCACGCAGCCATAGAACCATTGTCTTCATCACCAGGGAAACCGTCATCCTTCCACGAAAATCCTTCAGCACAAATTTTCTTGAGCCAATATTCAGTTTTTTCGGGTTTTCCAAGATATGTGTAAATAAATGGAATATGGAAGCTTGGTTGATTTGAGATTGCACATTGACCCCAGTCACAAGCTGCCATTTCGGTCATTTCGTGAATTTCATAGTTATAGCCACCAACTCTGTAATCTGCTGGGGTAGAGAAGAGTTCATCAAGTTTTTTAATAAGCTCGTCTTTACCGCCATAAAGTTCTGCTAAGCCTTCAATATCGTGCTGAACTGCAAAACTTGTCTGCCAAGCGGCTGCTTCTGTATAGTCACCGCCCCATCTTACAGGGTCAAAGTCAGGCTTGAAGTTACCGTTTGAATCCTTAGGTCTCATAAAGCCAGTTTCACTATCAAAAATGTTCTTATAATTCTTTGAACGTTTAAGATATTTTTGCTTTTTGTCCTCGTAGCCGAGAATTCCTGCAACAGTAGCAAGGCAATCATCAAAGTACGCTGCATCGAGAGTAAGGTTTACACTTTCAGAGAATTTGTCACAAGGAACATAACCTGATTCAAGATATTCCTCGCAACCCTCTCTGCCGTAAGCGGGCACAGTTGAAGATTTGTTTGCGTGATGCTCCATACCTTTGAATGCAATCTCGAGTAAATTCTTTGAAATAAGATTTCTCGTAGCAACGTCAGCAATTACGGCATCAATAGCTGTACTCGGCATACAGTTTTGTGCATCGCCGGCAGTCCAGCGAGGGAGCCAACCACCATCTATGTAATCCTGAATATATCCTTCTATAATTTCAGGTAAAATATCCTTTGCGACAATTGAATAGAATGGGTAGTTTGTACGGTATGTATCCCAGAAACCATTGTCTGTGTATCTCACACCAGGGAGAACTTTATCTGCACTTGGTGAGTAGTGAATAGGTTTTCCGTTTTCATCAGGCTCGTATGCTTTGTGAGGGTAGAGAAATGTGCGATACATACAGCTATAAAATGTTTTCAATGTATCTTCATCTGCATCTATCTCAATTTTACTTAAGTACTCATTCCAGATACGTTCATTTTCTGCTTTAAGTTCGTCAAAACTGCCGTAAACAGAATCGTGATGAAGATTTCTTAATGCTTGCTCGTAGCTTATGAAAGATGTAGCAACAGTAAAAGTAACATCTTTTTTCTTGAGAGCAATGTGAATACCAGCTCCTTCACCTTTTGTGTGAAGGCTATGCTCTGTATCACTGGTGTCTTTGTTACCTATGAGAATCTTGTCAACATCAACAGAATCTTCATCAAACTGGAAAACATAGTAGCCCTTGAGAGTACCTTTGTCGTGAGCTTTTCTACCACGATTGCAGTCAGTCCAGCAATAAAGTCGGTTGTTCTCTTTGTCATATTCATATTCGCAGTTGTATTTTACTGGTAAAACAGAAATGTAACGTTCAAAATCTTTTTTGAAGCTGAGTTTTACACAAGCACCATATTCAGTAGGTGTGAGCTCAAAATCGCAGAATGGTCTTTTGAGATAACATTTAAGATAATGTGGTTGTAAAATTGCTTTTTCAGGGTCATAGCCAGACCAACAATCTTCAAAATCTACATAAGGCTTCTCAATCTGTGGCATCATAGTGAATGCACTGTGGTCAGAAATCCACGGGCTTGGCTGACGGGTAAGTCTGACACCTTCAACCGAATGGTCACCTGGATGAAAATACCAACTGCCTCTTGATGTTTCGGTTTGCAGACTGAATGCTGCAAAGCCAAATGGTCTTTGAATAAGTGGTAACGTGTTACCCTGAGAAAATCTGTGTAACGACTGCGAGCCCTGTTTGATGTTTACATATTTAATATAATCCATAGCATACGCCTACCTTCAAAAATTCTTTTGTAATGATATCATATATTTATGATTGTTGCAATAATTAAAACATTATCATTAAACCACCCACCAATTTGGTGGGTGGCATTTTATTATTATTTTTTTGTTCAATAAAATTAAATTAATTCAAATACTACTGTATCGTGTTTCTTCATATTTAATGAAAGCTTGTCTGTTTCACATTCGGGTGAGTCTGTACCGAGTAAGGCTTTAACCTTATATTTCTTCGGCAGATTTATGCTGATTTCACCATCTCGGATACTGTGAACGCCTAAATATCCACCACCTACATAAATGACATTGTTTTTGTCGTTGTAGCAATGAATTCCTGAAGAAATAAGAAGCTCACGAAGCTCATCTGTTGTAAAATATGGCTTTTCTTCACTTGCCTTAATAACAGAAATATTATATTTTTCACACAACTCAACTGCTTTTTTGCCATATTCCGTTGGAATTGGTGCAGTAAAAATTGCAGTATGGTATTTATGAATCACTTTGGGTGCATCCTCAACCATACACATATCAAACGGAATGCCTGTGTTACCCATTGCAACCCTTGTTGTGCTTACAGCGTTTATAATTGGATTTCCACGGGGGATATTAGCATACGCCTTCTCATCAATAAACAATACAGCTTCTGCACAAGGGTAATCTTCATATTTTTTATTCATTGAAGAATCAACTATATTTTTCATTGACTCAAGCTCAGTCATAATTCTTTGGTCGTGATACCATCCGCCCCACATATCAAACCACCATATACCCGAACCCTTTATTAACTGGTGAACAAATGCCTTTCTTACAGCAGAAAGTGAAAGCTCAGGTGTGTCGGGTCCACTCCACACAGTTTTGTTGCCGTTTTTATCCCTTAGAAGCAGAATGTTATCAGGGTATTCGTCAGGGCGTGAGTCCTGCATTCTTTTTGTAAGGTGAGTTCTTATATCACATTCTATGAAGGCGAGTTTTTGGTGGTTTTTTATGGAATCAACGGGAATCATATCACCCCAGTCAAGACCTAAATTTCTGTTATCGTCATAGCAACAGGGGGATGAGAAAAAGTCAATGTAAGGTGACTCTATAATATGGCGCAAACCGTGAGTGCCCCACAGATAATCGCCCACAAATGCATTGTAGCCATAAAAAATGCCTACAATCTGTTCATTTTTTATGTATTGTTTAAGAGCTTTTGCAAAATGCTCTGCAGTTTTTGCCGCAGCTTCACAACAGAACTCTGCAAATTTTTGTACCGCTTCAGTTAAAACTCCAGTGTCAAAATCTTTTCTCTCGGGTAAAGTTGCATTTTTCACCCCATATTTTTTAAAACTCCATTCACGGAATTTTTCAAGAGCATAAGAAGAAAACGAACCAAATAAATCGTGGTGAAACCATTCCTGAGTTGTTCCACCACAAAGCTGATAGCCTGCTATTCTATCAGAATAATCTGCACTTCTGATGTGTGAAACAAGTGTTTTAAGAAGCTCTGCACCATCACGTAAAAAAGCTTTAGAATAAAAGGATTCTCTGTTGTCACCATTCGCAGTAGTAATTGTTTCATAGGTATTTTCTTCAAGCCATTTTCGGGGCATTGCAATATTTATTCTCGGGAAAATAAGAGCATCAGGACATTCTGAAATAATACCTCTGACAATACCATCAAACTCAGAATAATCTGCTTTATCCTTTTCAAAAACGCCTGTTCTGAAGGGTGAAAACCCCGAGCTATTGTTTATTGGCAAATCTGTAAAAGAAACGTTTATAAAGAATATTTTATAACCACGTTCTATAAAATCAGCAAACTCACCACATTCTTCAAAATACGTGGTGTATGCAATAGGGGAATGCAACTCACCATTTACAGAAATGAACGGCTTACCATTTTTGAATTCAATATGAGATTTTAACATGTTACCACCCAATGCTATCAGTTACTAAGCTCTATTGTTTCACCTTTAGAAAGCTCTGCTATTAAAATGTTATCTTCAATAGCAAATTGCTTATTTGCTTTAAGATTTTGAGTTTTATTATTCAATTTAATTCTCAATGTGCAGTTTTCTTCTGCAGTAACTCTGGCATTCTTAAGAATTGAATTTTCCCAAGCAATGTCAATTGTAAGATTTCCCCTCGCTCTTATGCCCTTAACAGAACCATTTTTCCAGTCATCTGGTAGCGCTGGTAAAAGCTCCAGAATTCTGTTATCAGGTGAACCAAGATGGCTTTGAAGAAGCATTTCTGTAATAGCCGCAACACCACCAAAGTTGCCGTCAAGCTGGAATGGCGGATGAATGTCAAAAAGGTTGTTGGCAGTGCATTTTTTAAGTAAATATTTAAGGTGGTTGTATGCATTCTCGCCATCTTTAAGTCGGGTGTAGAAGCATATTGTCCACGCTCTTGACCAACCAGTTGAGCCACCACCATTTTCAATTCTACGGGCAATAGTTCTTTTTGCTGCTTCATATATTTCTAAATTGCTTTCGTTAATCTGGTCGCCAGGGAAAAGCCCAAAAAGGTGAGAAATATGCCTGTGACCTGGGTCTGTTTCTTCGTAGTCTTTAATCCATTCACGAATTGTACCGTAACGCTCACTAATTTCCATCGGCGGAAGTTTCTCTAAAACCTCAGAAAGAGTTTTCACGAATTCTTCGTCTTTATTAAGAACCTTACAAGCGTGAATGGTACGTGTAAAGAGCGCATAAATAATCTGAAAATCAATTGTTGCACCTTCTGTGAACATGCTTTCTTGTTTTTCGCCATTAGCGTCAATATAATAAAATTCATTTTCAGGGGAGTTAGAAGGTGAGGTAATAAGCTGACCCTTCTCGTTCTCTGTCAAATAATCCTGAACGAATTCTGAGGAGCCTTTTAAAATAGGGTAAATTTCCTCTAAATATTCTCTACTATTTGTGTATTCATAATGCTCCCAGAGATTAAGGCAAAGCCAAGGACCAGCCATCGGGAAAAATCCACAGTCAACGCTGTCGTGAACACCAGTTCTGCCGAATGCATCAGTAGTGTGGTTAATAACCCAACCACGTGCCCCAAAAAGCTCTTTTGCAGTATCGTGACCGAAAGAAGAGACCATTTTCATAAAATGAATGAACGGAGCAGAAGTTTTAGAAAGGTTAGCACTTTCACTCGGCCAGTAATTCATCTGAAGATTAATATTTGTGTGAAAATCACTTCCCCAAGGTGGGTTGAAATCGTGACACCAGATACCCTGAAGATTTGCAGGAAGCTTTGCATTCTTACCCGAGCTTTCAATTAAAAGATATCTGCCGAAATTGTAGTAAAGTGAGAATAAATCAGGGTCATATTCATCCCAGTTAAGCTCTTTAAGTCTTTTGTTTGTAGGGAGTTTGCTAAATTCAGTTTCTTCTAATTTGAGTTCAACGTTACCAAACCATTTTTGGTGTGCCAAAACGTGAGCCTCTTTAACCTTTTCATAGTCTGCATTTATAAGATTTTCAATTGTTTTATTTAACTTGAACTTATAATCAATGCTTTCGTCAATATCATATTTGTTAACATCATAATTTGTTTCAAATGCAGAGTAAACGAAAATATAAGTAGCATCAGTAACAGTTATTGTGCTGTGGTCGTTACTGAGCTCGCCGTCTGTTTTAATCTGGAGCTTTGCACCAAACGACATACCTTCGCCACCCTCACCATAGTAGTGGTGAGTTGCGTATGTAACTCTACCATTCATAATAATTGTGTCAGAATTTATGCAGGAGCTATATGCATCCTGTTTTCTTTTAATGCTCACGTTACACGAAAATGGCTTGTTGTCACTTTCAACCTTGTAAACAAATCCGTCATAATCTTCACTTATAAAGCATTCACTTTTAAAGTTGATTTTACTCTTTGTCCAGAAAATTCTTGTAATCGCTTCGCTTAATTCTAATTCCTTGCGGTAATTTGTGTATGGAGATTTGTCAAAGAAATCAATAAAAATTTCCCCAAAGCTTTCGTAAGAACGAACAACTGGCGGGTCAGATAAAAATGTTTCACGAGCCTTTTCTGCCGCTTCTTTAAGCTTTTCTTCTCTAACAAGTCGGCGGATTTCCTCAAGTGCTTCAGGTGAAGCGTGATATTTTTCTTTAATCTGTCTGCCACACCAGAGCGATTCTTCGTTTATTTCAATCTGTTCACAATGCGGGTTACCATATTGCATAGCACCAATTCTGCCGTTACCTAATGGCAACGCCCACATCCAGTCATTTATAAATTCATCATACCAGAGCTTTGTCGACATATTATCACAACCTAAAAAGTTTTTGATTTATTATACCACCAGAACAAATTACTTTCAATATCGTTATGAAGAAATGTTGTGTAACCCACTAACTCACTGACTCACTGACTTACTGACTTACTAACTCACTGACTCACTGACTTACTGACTCACTGACTTACTGACTTACTGACTTACTGACCACTAAAAATTATGAAACCTTCCCCATTTTTCGACATATATAAGTAGAGGGCGTTTTTTTACCTTCTTTGAAAAGAAGGGGGACCGACAGGAAGTGATATAAATCCTTACGGATTTGTGAAATTTCTTCGAAGTGAAATTTTGCTTTGCAAAGTGAAATGCCTTCAGCGTTGTTAATAAGGATTTATAGAACTTACTGTTGGTGGAAAATTGATTTTAAATCAGCAATAACAGAGTAAAACGCCGAAGGCATATCGCACACGAACAGAGTGAAGTGTATATCGTATCGAAGATATATCGCATTTGCCATAGCAAATATATCGCTCATTATTCTTGCGGTGGAAAATTGATTTTCTTGAAACTTGCCACTTGCAACTAAACTAACCACTGACTTACTGACCTACTGACTCACTGAAATTCCTTGAAAAAAAGAAAAAATTGTATTATAATGTAGTTTGAAGTATTATATACACCGACGACACCAAATTATCAGGAGGTTTGTTATGACACCAGAGCAAAAAGCAAGAGAAACAGTTGATGAGAAACAAACCAAAATAGAAAAAAGAAATAGCACGACTTGAAAAAGAAGCCCGAGCAGAAGAACAACCGAAAAAGAAATTTGAATTGGTGTAGAAGATAAAAGACTTAGATTTGGTAATAAGGGGGATGTAAAATGCCTGTAGCAGAAAGAGAAGAAGTTCGTTTTACGGAGTTTCCGGAAAAGATAGATGATTATTTTAGCAAGAATGTGGTGAAGGTTGATGTGATACCTCATTCACTTCTTCAAGATGTTGATGGTAGATGTACTGATTTTGAAATCGTTAGTGCGAAACGATACAAGCAATATCTTGAACAAGAAATTGAATTTTGGGAAACATATGACCCACAAAATATATTTAAAATATTTGCAGATGTTTCATCTTATAAACAAGCTCTTGCACGATTTGAAAATGCTGTTCAGTTTGCTGAAAAAGGTTCTTCATATGAGAGCAGCTGCAAAAACGAATTAAGCAGAAGTGTAAATGCAATAAATGGAAAATGGGTTTATTCAAGAACAACTATTGCAAAATATTTAGTAGAAAAATGTGTGGATTGTTCTTCGCAATATATAGAAGGATTATATCGTGGTCTTTCAAGCAATAGAACACAAAATATTTCTATGAGTGTTGATATGGTTGAGGGAATGGGTGCAGCATTTGTATTTCTTAAGTCCTTTAATCAGATTCCTAAATACACTAAGGAAGATTTTGCGAAATTAAAAGAGAATATCGACGAAGCAAACAAGGGTTATATGGAATTGGATAGCCGCTATACAAATTCCTTTAGAGCACACGAAGAATTGGTTGCTTCTTTAAAAGAAAAAGAAGAACAACATATAGCGGATATGAAGCAAAACTCGGACGAATTCTTTGCTGAAAGTTTGAAGAAACTTAACGATTTAGAAAAACTTTATAATGAAAAATTGAAATTACAGGCTCCGGCAGATTATTGGAAAAAACTTGAGAATGCTTATTTAGCAAAAGGTATTGTGTGGGTAGTTTTAAGCGTTTTAATTGCAGGACTTACGTTATTTGTTTCGATACTGCTTTTAAGAGAACTGCCAACTCTGTTTACAGAAAACCCTCAATGGAAAGAAGTATTTAAGAATTCTGCAATCTTTACAGTTGCATTGAGTATTTGCATCTATATTTTGCGACTTTTTGTAAAATTGGCAACAAGTTCTTTTCATCTTTCTCGTGATGCAAAGGAGAGGAACAACCTTTCGTATTTCTATCTTGCATTGAAACAAGATGGATCAGTTAGTGATAAAGAAAGAATTATAGTTTTAAATTCACTATTTAGTAGAGCTGATACAGGCCTTTTGAAAGGTGATTCTTCACCAACTATGCCAACGAGTGCAAATGATGTAATAAATAGTTTAATAAAATAATTTTAATGTTGATTTTCGGAGGAAAAACAATGGCTAAAAATGCAGTTCAGTCTATCGAACCAAACATTGCTGATTTGGTTAATGGTTGGCTTAAATCGTATAAAGTAGACTATAAATTAGAACAAGAATCTTTAAATACTGAAATAGACCAAGCTCTTAACGATTATTTTTCAAAAAATGGCGGTAAGGGCGGAAATAGACCTGATGCAAAATTATTGTTGAAAGCCAATGATGGGAATAATTATCCTATTCTAATAGAATACAAAGGTTATAAAGACAAGCTTGTTAAATTAGATAGTGAGGGTAATGTTGCTAACAGAAATTCAAAGAATCAACCTGATTTTGTTAATATTAATGCTTATGCTGTAAATGGTGCTGTTCATTATGCAAACGCTATATTACATTACACAAGTTATACGGATGTTATTGCTATTGGTGTTACAGGTCATAAAGCTACGAACGGAAGTATAGTACACCAAATTGGTGTTTACTATGTATCAAAAAGCAACTTTGGTGTTGGTCAAAAAGTTGATGAATATACTGATTTGTCTTTCTTAAAGAAAGAACATTTTTCTAAATTTATAGAAAAAGTAAAACAATTATCACTTCCTCAAGAAGAAATTGAAAAACTTAAAGAACGCAGAGAACAGGAAATTACCGCAAGCCTTGTCAAACTCAATAACGATATATTTAAGAGTGAAAAAGGACTTAGCG
The DNA here is from genome assembly GCA_045587825.1 of Acutalibacteraceae bacterium. GTDB lineage: Bacteria > Bacillota > Clostridia > Oscillospirales > Acutalibacteraceae > DTU089. The sequence goes on along the minus strand of JAZNCY010000154.1, from coordinate 1,996 downwards.
AAAATGACCGTGTTTATCTTGTTGCCGCATCTATTATGGCAACGCTTGGTGATGTTGAAAACAAGGTATATCCATTAACAAAAGCTGAACTTAAATCATCAGACGAAAGAAATAATACTGATGGCGATATTATGCTTAGAAAAATAGAATCTTTCCTTGATGCTAAAAATCTTCCAAAAGATAAAAAGGATTTGATTGTTAGAACATTGCAAAACACATTAACGACAGATAATATCAATAAAGCAACTGATGGTGAAAGTCAGTTGAAACGAGTATTTATAAAAATCGTTGATGACCTTGGTATTTATTATAAAATTGGCTTGACAACTGATTTTACTGGTAAGTTATTTAATGAAATGTATTCTTGGCTCGGCTTTACACAAGATCAGCTTAATGACGTTGTGTTAACCCCATCGTATGTTGCAACACTTTTGTGCCGCCTCGCAAGAGTTAATAAAGACTCTTATGTGTGGGACTTTGCAACAGGTTCGGCAGGTTTGTTGGTTGCGGCAATGAATGAAATGTTGATAGATGCTAAAAATACCATTAAATCTCCCGAACAGTTAGCACTCAAAGAAGCAGAAATAAAAGCCAATCAGTTGCTTGGTTTAGAAATTCTTTCAAATGTTTATATGCTCGCTGTTCTCAACATGATTATGATGGGTGACGGTAGCTCAAACATTTTAAACAAAGACTCCTTGAAGTTTGACGGACATTATGGATTTGGTAAAACCGATGAGAAATTCCCTGCAGACGCATTTATTTTGAATCCTCCGTACTCTGCCGAAGGCAACGGAATGATATTTGTTGAAAAAGCTCTTTCTATGATGGAAAAGGGTTATGCAGCTATTATTATTCAAAACTCCGCCGGATCAGGTAAAGCAACAGAATATAATAAGAGCATATTGACACATAGCACGCTACTTGCAAGTATTAGGATGCCGATAGATTTGTTTATTGGAAAATCGAGTGTACAAACTAATGTATATGTTTTCCGAGTAGGCGAAGCTCATCAAAAAGATGATGTTGTTAAATTTATTGATTTTTCAAATGACGGCTATACTCGTTCTGATCGTAAAAAAGCAAGCAAAAATCTATTTGATACCGACAGAGCAAAAGAACGCTATCAGGAAGTTGTGGATTTGGTTCGCTTCGGAAAATCAAAACTCAATATTCTCACCAGTAAAGAATACTATGAGGGGCACATTGATCCTGAAAGTGGGGCGGATTGGAATCAAACCGCACCTATTGATACTACACCTTCATTGGATGATTTTAAAAAGACAGTCAATGATTACCTTGCTTGGGAAGTATCAGCACTTCTAAAAAATCAGTCTTTGGAGGATGATCGCCTGGGAAAATAAGTGCCTCACTTAACCAAAAATTGCGGGCGGTTAAGTGGGGCGAATATACGCTTGGAGATTTGTTTGAAATTGAAAACACCTTGAGTTTCAATGCAGATAAACTTGTTTCGGGAACGGAATATGATTATGTAACAAGAACATCATTAAACCAAGGAATTCTTCAAACTACAGGTTTTGTGAACAAAGAGAACATCAATCCTGCCGGCACTTGGAGTTTGGGATTATTACAGATGGATTTCTTTTATCGAAAAAAACCATGGTACGCTGGACAGTTCGTGAGAAAAATCACGCCTAAAATTGCGATAAGAGAATCTTCAATCTTGTTTTTCTCCACATTGTTGAACAAACAAAAGCCAAGATTGTTGTCGGTTCTTGTTCGTGATGTTGATAAAGTTTTCCTATCTACAAAAATACAATTACCTACCCATAATGGTGAAATTGATTTTGATTTTATGGAATCCTTTATAGCTGAGCTGGAAGCTCAGCGGATAGCTGAGCTATCCGCTTACTTAAAAGTAAGCGGATTCGATAATTATGAATTGTCGGCTCAAGAGCTAACTGCTCTTGAAAACTTAAAAACAATTTCATGGGGTGAATATAGAATAGGAAATTTGTTTGATAAGATAAAAACA
>JAZNCY010000153.1:0-2870 GCA_045587825.1 Acutalibacteraceae bacterium | reverse complement strand
AGGTTACACAGATTTTGTTGAGGCAGCAGACGGTGCTCAGGCTGTTGAGCTTTACCAGGAACACAAGCCTGACTTAGTACTTCTCGACATTACTATGCCAAATATGAGCGGTATTGAGGCTCTTGCTGCTATTAAGCAAATTGACCCTAACTCAAAAGTGGTTATGTGTTCTGCTATGGGTCAGGAATCAATGGTTATGGAGGCTATTAAATTAGGTGCTCTTGACTTCATTGTTAAACCTTTCAAGCAAGACAGAATCGTTCAGACAGTTACTAAGATTTTACCATTGTAATATAATTTAAAACTTTATAAGTGAGGACTTTGTATGGGGCAAGATTTTACAACGATTCTTACAGGAATCGGTACAATAGTTCTTATGCTCATGGTTTTTGTTGGCGCTTATTATTTCTCTAAATTTGTTTCTAAAAAATACCAACCTAAATATGGTAACGTAAGAAATATTGAAATAATAGAGCGAATGACTGTGGGTAAGGACCAATCACTTGCTTTAGTTAGAGTTTCCGGTAAAGTATTTCTTTTGGCATTTACAGCGCAAAGCGTTACAAAGATTGAAGAAATGGATGCTTCACTTTTCCCTGAGAATAAGGATATTGCAAAAATCGGGGAGACCAGCTTTATGTCAATCTTCACAGACGCATACAACAATTTGTTGAATAAAAAGGACGAGGGGAAGGGAGACAATTCAAATGAAAAATAATCCCACACTTTCCAAAGCGAAAAAATCCCCACGTTCAAAACAGATAAAACGGTTGTGGGGACGGCTAATAGCATTAACGGTTGCCATAACTGTTTTTACTATTATTTTAGTAGTTACCGCAAATGCCGCATCGGTAAAGGTTGACGTCAACAGTGATGCACAAGACGGGGCAATGAGTGAGTTACAACTCTTGTTCTTGTTTGTATTGCTCGCTTTAGCACCGTCACTGCTTATGATGATGACGAGCTTTACAAGAATTGTAATAGTTCTGTCGTTTTTAAGGAATGCAATCGGTATACAGCAGACTCCACCTAATCAGGTTATTATAGGACTTGCTTTAGCACTTTCTTTGTTTATAATGGCTCCTGTTATTTCTACAATAAACGAAACAGCTATTGAGCCTTTACAAAAGGAAAAAATTACAGAGGAAGTTGCTTTAGAAAGAATGCAGGACCCTATAAAAGAGTTTATGCTTAAACAAACTAAAGATAAAGACTTAAACCTTTTCTTATCTTTGTCGGGTGACGAAGATGTTATTGAAAGCGGTAATCCTGATTCTTTAAAGAAATTAGACCTTACTGTTATAGTACCCGCTTTCATTACAAGTGAATTAAAACGTGCATTTACAATGGGCTTTTTATTGTTCTTGCCGTTCTTAATTATTGATATGATAGTTTCGAGTACCCTTATGTCAATGGGTATGGTTATGCTTCCACCGTCGATGATATCGCTACCATTTAAACTGATGTTATTCGTGGTAGTTGACGGATGGGGTCTGATTATTGAAATGCTCATAACGAGCTTTAAGTAGCTACGCTTAAATTATTTGAATTTTTAAATGAAAGGAGAGCTTGTGATGACACAGGAAGATGCACTTGTAGTATTCAGAGAAGCAATATTTTTAATTGTAAAGCTTGTAGCGCCAATGCTTCTTGTGAGTGTTGCAATTGGTCTTATAATTGCCATTTTTCAGGCAGCAACACAAATTCACGAGCAGACTCTTTCGTTTGCACCTAAAATTCTCGTAATCGGAGTTATTCTGATTGCAATGGGCTCATGGATGATTTCAAGTATGGAGGAATTCTTCCAGTATATTATGGGCTTTATGGCGGGGTTGTAGTAAATGTCAGGGCAAGTTTTATTTGAAAATCTTGGCGCTTACATTCTCGTTTTTTGCAGAATGGGTTCTATGCTGTTTTTTAACCCGTTATTAGCAAGAAAAAATGTGGTATCATCAGTGAAAATTGCATTAGCATTAGGGCTGACGCTGATTATTACGCCAACTTTAAATGTGTCGCAGATAGAAGCATTCGAAGGTCTTGTATTTTTATTTGCAATGCTTAAGGAATTTTTGGTTGGCTTTGCGGCAGGTCTTATTTTCCAGATATTTTATTATATGCTTTTTGCTGCTGGTGATATAATTGATATGGGCTTCGGTCTTTCAATGGCAAAGGCTTTTGACCCAGGTACAAATATCCAGACTTCTCTTTCTGGTAAATTGTTCGAGATGTTATTTGTACTTTATTTCTTCGCTACTGACAGCCACCTTACATTTATCAGGTTAACAGTTTCGTCTTACGATGTTGTTTCCATAGGTGCGGTGACTATTGGTGAAGATGTTGCAACTTTTATAGCGACTATGTTTGTTTCTGCATTTTCGCTGATAATTAAACTTGCAGCACCATTTATGGTTGCTACGTTTGTATTAGAAGTTGCGTTAGGTGTTTTAATGAAATTATCACCACAAATCAATATTTTCTCAATACATTTTCCTCTTAAAATTTTCTTAGGAATGCTTCTTTTATTTGCATTCGCTGTTCCTGTAGGTAATTTTATGGAAAATTATATAGGGATTTTAAACGATAATCTTTATAATCTGTTTAAGACGGTATAGTTATATGCTTTAATTTTATTCTTACTGTGAAAAGTGGTGGTAAAAAATGGCGGGTGAGAAAACCGAAAAAGCGACGCCCAAAAAACGAAAAGACGAACGAAAGAAGGGTAACGTCTTTGTCAGTAAGGATGCAGTTACCGCAGTTTCACTTATAGCATCATTTTATGGGCTTAAAATGTTTTACCCCACCATTCTTACCAGTGTACAGGATTTAATTAAAGAATATATAAGCCTCGCAGGAACAAAAGAAACTTTTCT
>JAZNCY010000152.1:0-5782 GCA_045587825.1 Acutalibacteraceae bacterium | reverse complement strand
GTCCCTATATAATCAATTTTTAATATATTCTTCTATCTCCTGAGAGCTTTTAAGAATTTTAATTTCTTTAATTTCTGAATCACATTGAATAATGTGAACTTCCGTCTTTGCACCAAAAAAATCAGTTGACTTTAATATATTATAAGTCTTTTCTATAAATTTCTCAACCTGTTCACCTTTAACTGAGCCAGAAGTGTCTATTGCAATAAAAAGCTTTTTAACTTTTGCATTTTCGGCATATTCAAGTGGTTCAATTATAGGCATATTTTTATAAGTATTAAGACCATAGGTATAAAATATGTAATCGAATTCATCGTCATTTATCTCTATTGTTTCGTCAATAGAAATAAGTTTTTTTAAGAACTTGCTATAATCATATTTATCTCTTGAAACACCCTTTAAAACTGCTGTTTCAACACCTGACATAAGCCCCTGATTTTTCAACGCCTCAATATCACTCTCAACTGTCGGGGTAATTTTGCGCCAAAGCTCTTTTTCTTCTTCGGCACTGCCATTTATAGCGTCATACATTATTTTGTCATTTGATTCGTTAGAAAGACCTTTTCTGTTATCTGCTTTTTTATAAATTGACCTTGCTTCAACAGTTTCTTCGTCATCATCGAATTCAAAAAAAGCAAAGTTTTTATTTTTATACCAGATTTTGTGAACGTCATCACAAAACAATTCGCTATAATATTTAATTGTTTCCTGTGAAAGCTCTGCGCCTTTTAAATAATAATAAATATTCTCAGCAGATAAATTCTTTACGCTATTTAAAATATCATTTATAATTGCACTTTGCGCCGTTTCTTTATAACTTTTAGTGCTGTTAAGCTTCCAGTTATTAATTATATTTTCAACACAGATATCAGAAGAAAGATTCCAAAGGGCAGTATCCTTAAAATCAATATTAAACGGATGAAGAAGCATACAATGAAGAATTGAGTGCAAAAGAACTCTGTTTACAGAAGTAGTATTCTCTTTAAATCTTAAAAGAATATAATTCGGGTTATAATAGAAGCTTTTAGCATCTGTAAAAACATCCTCTTCATTGGTAGAAACAAACTGTAATGCATTTATAGCCCTTATAAGCGAGTGAATATTCCCTGTTAATTCAGTTTTAGCTTTAAGTAAAATTTCTTCTGCTAAAGCTTCTGTTTTTGTTTTTTCCATTAAATATTCACTCCTTTCAAAATTTAAAAATCTGCAAAAAAGCAAAAAAGGTCGGTTTTTTGAACCGACTACCCTTTTAGAATAACATAAAAAAATATTAGTTGTCAATAACTTTTAAAAAAGTCATTGTGGTGAATGATTATTCTCTCCGTTTTTTACATTCAGAAAGTTTTATCTTTGTGAAATATTGCGAATTGAAAAGCGCTTTTTTATGTGCTACTATGTAGACAAAGGAAGGGTGAGTCCGATGCCACAGTAAAACACAAAATCTAAAAAGAAAGTGTGGTTCCGATGTACTAAAAAACCAAAAACTTGAAACTAAAAAATTTGAAAGTGTGGTTCCGATGTATTAAGAAACTATAATTCAAATTAAATTTGAAAGTGTGGTTACAATGTACAAGTAAACATCAATCCTTGGCTTTGTTAAAAAAGCCGGTGGCGATTTCAGAGAAAAACAAAAATAAAAAATTGGTTAATTAACCGTTTACATATATGTAGAAATCGCCTGAAAAATCTGTAGAAAGAAGAGGTAACAGAAAACGATGTTAGATATCAAAAGTGAACAGTAACACCCCTTAGTTCGGATGTTTTAAACATGAGCTAAGGGGTGTTACTATTTTTATATAATCACCCAAAGAACAGAAGCTGCATAATCTGTTAAGGGGTGACTATATGACAATTTTTAATTGCGAATGTAAAAGAGATTGTTTATTATTCTCAGCTATTGCGAGTATTATTATCGGCATTATCGTAGCGTTTCTTCGTATTACAGGCGTTATTACAGTAACACCTATATTACTTGTTATTGCTTTCGGTATAGCCGTTTTATTTCTTTTAGCAACACTTATTGCAGCAGCACTCTGGGGACAAAGAATTTGCAGTAGTTGTGTTTCTACGACTACTTCTGCCGTGATGGTTGGCGTTTTAGGCACACTTCTTTTATCAGTAGTGCTTTTAGCGATTCCATTTGCAGCTACAAGCATTATTGGTGCTATTATAACAGGTGCTTTGGCAGCATTTTTAACCTATATTTTCACATCAACTGCTTGCACAGTTAAGTGCTTTACAAAATGCGGTGAATAAGTTTAAACAAAAACTGAGTAGGGTTAATCCCTACTCAGTTTTTTATTTCGCATCTGTTCCAGTAAATCTAATCATTTCTAAATTCGGGCAATTTTCATAATCAATCTTTTTATTGTATTCATCACAAATATTACCCCAGTTAACTGAACATTTTTCAATTAAAACGTTTTCTGCATTTCTTAAATAGAAAGCAGAATTTTTTATTTTTTCGACGCCATAATCTAAACAAGGTCTTAAATCGTAAAGTCCACTTTCCCATTTGGTTGTTTTAGAAAGCGTTACGTTAACATTCTCAAATGTTACATTTTCAATCATATTTTCTTTCGTGCCGTGAACTAAAACGCCATTTTCACCTTTACAGGTTATATTGAAGAATCTTACGTTTTTAATTTTACCTGACTTTGTATTTTCATCACGATTAAATGTAGTAATAACAATCGGCTCGGCAGTACCCCACCAGTCCGGGCAGAAGCGTCTCGTTTCAATAATGCAGTTTGAATATGTAACATTTTCAACGTTACCGCCATCACGAATCTGAATTGAAAGACCACGATTACTTCTTGTGATAATACAGTTATTTACAATAACGTTTCTGAAATCGCCAACGCCCTCTGTGCCAATTTTAATTGCAGCTGAGGTAGAAACGAGTGTGCAATCTGAAATTATAATATTCTCACAAGGTCCATATTCAGCGTTGCCCTTTGATGCTTTAAGACAAATGCAATCGTCTGCACATTCAATATGGCAACCGAGAATTCTTACGTTGCTACAATGGTCAGGGTCAATACCATCTGAGTTTGCAACGTCCAAATCATTGAGAATTCTTATTTGTGATATTAAAACGTCATCGCAGCCAGCAGGATGAAGTGTCCAGAATGGTGCATCTTTGACTGTAAAATCTTTAAATGAAATATTATTACTTTTTTCAATATAAATAACAGTTGGTCTTGGGTAGAAATCACCTGTTACATAATATTTATCTTTTCTTTTTACAAAGCTATGACCATTAGCGTCAATAGTACCCTCACCCGTAATAGAGCATTTATCTGCTTCATAGCCATAAATAAACACAAACGATGGCTTGCCTGTAACAGGATTACCTATAAGCGCAGTTTTAGGGTCATTTATCATATTACAAGGGCGAATATATCCGTCAATATTATCTGTCGCTTTAAGTCTTGAGCCTTTTTGTAAATGCAATTCAACATTCTTTTTCATTCTTATTGAATCTGAAAAATATGTTTTGCCACTCAAAAAAACAACTACGCCACCGCCATTTTCTTCTGCTTTATCAATAGCGCTTTGTATGGCTTTAACGTCATTTGTTTTGCCATCCGCTAATGCACCGTAATCTTCGGGGTAAAAATATTTCATCTGTTGTCACCTTTTTCTAATAAACATTTTTGAATTCTGATTTTGTTTTTTTCTGAAAGTTTAGCTTCTTCTGCAAATTCACTCCATTTTGCTACTGCTGTTGTTACTTGCTCGATACATTTTACTGCATCAGCTTTTTTAATACCAACTCTCTCAGCAACCTCAAATAAATCTTCATTTGTAATATTCTCTGATTTGCCATTTATAAGCATTTGATGAGCATTTACCCAAATGCTGTTACGTTTATAAGCAAATGTTACATCATATGCAGGTGACAATGACCAAACACCTTTTTTATCCATAAGAAATGATATGTTTTTTGTATGGTCATCAAAATTTTTAGCCAAATCATTAAAAACCATTCTTCTGAATAGCTCAACAAAATCGCTATAAGGAAGTTTTAATTTTTTCATAACATCAAATGCTTCTTCGTAAGAATGCGTCCTTGGCAAATTAAAATCCATATGAGCAAGAGCACAAAGGGTCTGCATGTGAAGTTTTTCACCCTTTTCACCCACTCTGTCAAAGCGTTTTGTCATAAAGTGAGAACTACCATTTTCTTCGTAAAGACGGCATTCACTCATTTTAATACCTGCTGATTTCGCCATAAGAAAATAAGCGTATTCAACTTTTGTGTATTCATTTTCGTCTGGTGTAGCATCTTTATCTTTATTATTTTTAATATTATCAAACTTTAAAAGCCAATATTCATAACCCTTGCCTGCATCTATCTGACCTGAACGAACATCATCTGATTCAGGATTCCACGCTATTAAGGTTTTGGCTCTTGCGCCACCTACAGATGAACTACACTCCATTAACTGTGACATCATATTACTATCGTGCTTTACATGGAGGGACTCCTTCTCTGTTAAAATGTCTGAAGCCAATTTTGTTAGCGCATCGATATCCAACTCTTCACCTTTAAACTCCAAGTTTTGTGCCGGTTCATACTCTAAAGCACCCATTCCTCGTTTGCCTGTATAACAGAGTTTCTCAATTATCGAAAGACTATCACTCGTTCTACCTTGCACTTCAAGATATTTATTTATAACAATATTACCAAATTTGTCTGGTAATGAGTCAGCAACCATACCAGGAAGTCCATAAAATGTTTCTTCCCGTAAATTTAAAAATGAATATGTGCGATTTGATAAGGGCATTTTTATAGGTGAAATTTCTATTTTACTTTTTAAAAAATCCTTGTCATACTGAAAACCTATTACACCATTTTCTTCTTCGTGGAGATACCCTACAACTGTCCCCCACATTTTAACGCTGACCGTTTTTCGTTTCACTAAAAATCACCTACTTGTCTTCTCCCCAAGTCCAATCTGATGCACCTGACTCATTCTTCAGTCTCACTCTCTTCCTTGGTGTTCTTTCTTCAAAAAGTTTTTTATAATCCGCACTTTCTTCAGGAATTAATGCATTTATATTTTCTAAAATATCTAATCCAGATAATATTCTAATATAGTTTGAAAATTTTGTATCATCGCCATTTTCAATTCTGACAACAGTGCTCATAGAAACTCCGCACTTCTGGGATAATTCTGCCTGTGTTAAATTTAAAGATATTCTATATTGTTTCAATCTATTTCCAAGTTCCTTCAAAATTAAATTTTCATTTTCAAAACCTGTAATATGCACACCATCACCCCGAAACTTAATTTATCAGTCTTGCATAATTATATTAGCAAAAAGCACTTAATTTGTCAAGTATGATAAATTAAATGATTAGTAAATATAGACACCCGAAACAATGATTTCATCATTGCTTCGGGTGTCTTTTAATTCTTTTAGCCGTCAACTCAAAACTCAAATCTAAAAGCCATTCCAATTTATCAGTTTCTACACTTCCATCAAGTGCAACAGAAATCCAATGAGTTTTGCTCATATGGTATGCAGGGAAAATACCTTGTTCATTTAAAACTGAACCCATAAAAAGCGGGTCACATTTTAAATTAACTACGTTTATTTCTTCTGTACTATCAAAACCTAATTTATCTTTTGTAATGGTCATAACAACTGCAAACCATTTTTTGTTATTTCTATGACGAAACACTGCAAAGGTCGGCATTTTTGCCCAAGGGTATTCTGGCTTTATGCTGTATTTTTCTGTTATAAGTTGTTCTAATTCTTTTCTGTTCAT
>JAZNCY010000151.1:0-8589 GCA_045587825.1 Acutalibacteraceae bacterium | reverse complement strand
AACTGCGTTGGCAATTATAATGAATAATCATATAATACAAAAATTCTATCATTTAAAGTTTATCATAAACTAAAAATGATAGAATTTATTTGTTTTTATAGATATTTAAATATAATCAACGCGAAGCGTTCCGATAATTCCGAATTACGAATTAAACTTTTATCTTCTTCACCGCAAACCCTGCCATTAAAATTGCAAGAGCGCCTGCAACTAATTTGCCTATAATAACTGCTAAAATGTGCTCGCCGTTATAAGAGAGTGTAAATGCAAGGTGGTCACCGAAAACGAATGCACCAGAAACACAGAAAGCAAGGTTCATAACTCTACCCTTACGGTTCATTTTACCTGCATTTTCAATGGTTGCAATACTATTTGCAAGAGTTGCAACAAAGCCTAAAACTGAAGCTTCATCAAGCCCCGTTTTTTTGCCTAACGCTTTAAACGGCTTATTTAAAAGCTTTGAAATTATTGCTATTAATGGGAATGTACCTGAAAGCACAACGCCTATATGGAAAATAGTTTTAAAGCCTTCATTTATTGGTGTCGTTTTTTCTAAAATTACCCAGCCAGTTAAATACTGTAAAATTCCAATAGCAAGTCCACCAATAACTAAAACAAGAATTGCTTTGCCTAAAATACCGAAGATTTTTATACATACACTCGGAACTTTTAAAAGACCTATAACAATAATCACTGAAAAGAAAATACTTGGTACTAAATTTAATATGAGCGTTAATATATTTATACCCATAAAAAGACCTGACACGAAGCAACCTAATGGAATTGTGCTTATACCGCAGAGAAGCCCTAAAAACACGTCTTTATGGAATTCTTTATTTATTGAGCTTATAGAAACTGGAATTGTAAATGAAATTGTAGCACCTAACATAGACGCTACCACAAGTCCGTGGAATGAGCCTAAAAGCGCATCATTACAAACAGAATCAGCAAGAGCTGCACCACCCATATCATTTGCAAAAATAATACCAGCTATTGCAGACGGGTCAAATTTTAAAAGATTTGCAACTGGTGTAATTAAAGGCAATAATAAATCCGAAAGAGTTGGTGCTATTGTAATCATACCAAGCATTGACATTGTAAGTGGCGCTATTGTATGTATGCCCTTTTCAAACTCGTCACCTAATTTAAGGCGATTGCCAAATATTTTATCTATTGCACCAATTAAAGCAAATATTGCCATTGTGACAGAGAGTGCGTATTCCATAAGCTGTTACTATCCTCTTTATGAATACTAAAAATTAATTATACAAAACAAAAATCCGTACTCTTGCGAGAACGGATTTTGTTTTGGCGCGCTGGAAGGGACTCGAACCCCTGACCTACTGGTTCGTAGCCAGTCACTCTATCCAACTGAGCTACCAGCGCAAAATGGAGCGGATGACGAGGCTCGAACTCGCTACCTCCACCTTGGCAAGGTGGCGCTCTACCAGATGAGCTACATCCGCAAATGCAAGGCATATTATACATATAAAATAAAGCATTGTCAAGGGGTTTTTATTTAAAAAAAGAAAAAGTTTTAATTTTTTAAAATTTTTTGAAAAAAAGTATTGACAAATACACTCTTTCAAGTTATAATCACTATGCTCAATTGAGAGCGACACCACTCTTTCAGCGGGTGAGTTTGTTGTTTTCATATATATGGCGGAATAGCTCAGTTGGCTAGAGCGTCCGGTTCATACCCGGCAGGTCGTAGGTTCAAGTCCCACTTCCGCTACCAAGTCAACTTTCTTACCTGCTGGAGTGTTAAATATAGAAGAACTAAGTTCTTCAGAATATGGCCCGGTGGTCAAGCGGTTAAGACACCGCCCTTTCACGGCGGTAACACGAGTTCGATTCTCGTCCGGGTCACCAAAACAAAATCCATTCTCGTAAGAGAATGGATTTTTGTTTTGTATTATTCATTATTCAATATTCATCATTCACTATTCATTAAGAGAAGAACGGATTTTCAATGAATAATGAATGATGAAGTCGCTAACGCTGATGAATAATGAATAATTATAAAATCAACGGACAACTCTCTTTTTTTGAGAATTGTCCGTTTTCTTTATTATTTTACCTCTTTATCCATAAACACTCTTGAACCTGTTGCACCCTTTTGCCCTTGGTATTTACCATTATATGGATTAAGTGCTGTATCATCCATCTTTGCAAATACAAGCTGACCTACACGTCTACCAGCTTTAAGCTCAATTGCACACCTGTTAGCATTGTAAAGCTCAAGTGTTATTTCACCTTTGAAGCCAGGGTCAACCCAACCAGCATTTTGAATGAATAAACCCATTCTGCCTAAAGAGCTTCTTCCCTCAACAAATGCAGTTAAATCGTCTGGTAAATCAAAATATTCCATAGTTGTTGCAAGAACAAACTGATTAGGTAAAAGTATGTATGAATCAGTTGTTATAGTTTTATATTTAATTTCATTTTCTAAATTTATAATACCTGTTGAAGTATCTTCTACAATACTGAATGTATTACCTAAACGAATATCAACACTTGCAGGTTGTATCTGTTCCTTTTCTAAAGGTTCTACAATAAGCTCCTTGTTTTCTATCATTTTCATTAACGTTTTATCTGATAATATCATTATTTCTTCTCCTTAAGTTTTACCCCTTAATATAATCCATACCCCTGAACACAAAGGTAAAAATCATCATAAGAGTTTCATAAATTTTATCTATTGTAACCTGCATTGACTGTGTTACATTTATAAAGCTGTCGGCAGAGCCAGTTCTTGCGTAGCCTTTAATTGAGCCTGTATTATCTGCTACCTCATCATCATTTGCAAAGCAATCAAGAATTGGTGTTGCAATAGCTAAAAGGAAGCACTGCGCACCGTGAGAGATACCTAAATCAAGCTCTAACTTCTTTGCCAAATCATCTGGTGGAGTTGAGCCGTAAAGTGCAGTTATAGCAGTCGCAGCTGCCATTAACTCTTCTTCGGTAATCATAGCGAGCTCTGTGTCTAAAATAAGGCACATTGTTCTTAAAAGAATTGTAACGTCTCTATCCATTAACGGATAATCTTCTTCACCGGCATAGTGGGCAGAAACTAATTCTGTTGCAACGTCCCAACCATCAACATAATCACTGTCAGGAATGTCTATACCTTTAGACTTAGCCATTTCCTGAACACCACCCTCTGTATAAAGTGGTGTGTTAAGAATATCGTTTAAAGCATCAATAGCTTTTCTTACTATATCATAGTAAAATGCACCTTTATCAATGCCTAATTGCTCATCCTGAAAGCCACGTTCAAGACGCCACTCAACACCATTTTTAAGGAACTTTTTAGCGTAAGCGTTAAGCCCTTTATTCATTTCAGCAATATGCTCAGGTGTATAGCCTTTAACGTCAGTTAAAAGTTTTTCTGCTTCTATTTTATCAATAGTTGCAATATCGTAATTAATAACCTCGTCAGACATCTCAACAATTCTATATTGTAATGGGTACATTGTAAGTGCGGTTGTAGCAAAGTCTGTAATCTGGTTACCTTTTGAGCTTGTATATGTGTTAGCGTCACTACAATGCTCGTGACCAGTAAACACCATTTTAATACCAGCGTTTGCAAATTTCTCTGCAGTTGAAATATGATTTCTTATAATAAAATCTTTACTTAAAAGACCTTGAATTGGCATATGGTCTAAAAGGTTGTGGTGCATCATTAAAATTGGGTATTTACCATCTTTTAATGCTTTTTCTGCTTCATCTACAACCCACTGCACCCTGTCCTCAGTCATACCGTCACCTGTTGAACGGTTAATATCACAGCTATCTGCTGCAATAAGGCGATATTTTTCATTAAGGTCTGCAGTATACGAAAGATTACCTTCCATTGTGCTGAGAGCTTCACTAAAACCAAATTCATAATAAATCTCTCTGAAAGCCTCAAGACTTGTTTCGCCTTCTTTTTCACCCTTACCGGCATCGTGGTTACCATTTATTACGTAAATTTGCTTTCCTGTTTCCTGTTCAAATTTTCTGAATTTTTCTACTATTTCAAGATGCTGTTGTTTAATTGCTCTGCCTTCGTTAGAAATATCACCAGGAATCAAAACGAATTCTATTTTGTCATTCTCGGCACATTGATTTAAAAACTCATCAATAATATATCTGCTTTCATTTTCCATAGCAGCTCTACGATTAGCATAACCAAAAATCGGGTCCTCTGAAAACCACTCCAAATCCTCCTGTAATTCGTAGTGCAAGTCAGATGCTACTGCAAAGGTAGTATCTACTATAGACCAAGCCGCACTTGCCGGCACAACAAATGCCGTAACAGCAATTGACAATATAATAAGTAATGCAATTATTTTCTTCATCAATAGCACCTCATCATAAAAGAATAAATTCATATACATTTAAAATATAACAAAACCACCATTTATTGTCAATCAATTCACGAAAATTTCACGGTTTTTATTACAAAATTATTAAGATATGTTAAGAAACAGTAAACTGTATTGAATTTTCTTTACAATAATTGTAAAATCGAAATATACGGAATGCAACAAAATGTATTTAATAATACTCTTATTATTATAAACCAAAAGAAAGTCAGGTGACAAAATGTTAGAGGTTAAGTCTTTAACTAAAAAATTCGGCACGTTTACGGCTTTACAGGATATTTCGCTCACTGTTGAAGATGGTAGCGTTTATGGTCTTGTAGGCTACAATGGTGCTGGTAAAACTACGCTTTTAAAAAATATTGCTGGTATTTATAAACCAGAAGCTGGCGAGGTTTTATTTGACTCTGAGCCTATATTTGACAACGAAATAAAAAAAGAAGAAATATTCTTTATGCCAGATGACCTTTATTTTGGTGCATACGCTACTATGAAAAAAATGGCTGATTTTTATAACGGATATTACAAAAGATTCAGCTACGATACATTCAATAAATTAACCGAGGCTTTCGGCTTAGACCCTACAAAGAGAATAAACGGCTTCTCTAAAGGTATGCAAAGACAGGCAGAGATGGTTTTAGCTCTCTCCACTCACCCTAAGTTATTACTTCTTGACGAAAGCTTTGACGGAATAGACCCTCAAAAAAGAATTTTTATGAAAGGTCTTTTAAAAGAGGCTATAAGTGAAAATAATATGTCGGTTATTATTTCTTCTCATAACTTGCAAGAGCTTGAAAATCTTTGTGACCATATAGGCATTATAAATGGTAAAAAGATTTCTGTTACTGGTGCCGTTAGTGAACTTTCTTACGGCAAAACAAAATTCAGACTTGCTTTTGCAAGAGAATTTACATTAGAAGAGTTTAAAGATATTCCTTGCGAAAACCTTATTAAAGATGGTCAGCTTGCACTCTTTACAGTTAACGGTAACACAGAAATGGTTGAAAAACAAATCGAAGCCTTAAAGCCTGCTGTTACTGAAAAAATCAACCTTTCTCTTGAAGAAATATTTATGCAGGAGATGAAAGGAGAAGACTATGACTACAAATCAATCCTTAACTGATGCTTTCAAACATACATTTAAAACTGGTCTTAAGGGCTTACCAATTTTGCCAGCACTCGCTAACTTTGGTATTCTTGGTTTTTTTGTAACATTCTTTACTGGTGCTGAAATTCTTTCAAGACAACCTATTATTAATAGCGAAGGTCAGACAACTGGCTATATTTCTGCTTCCAACAAATATATTACATATTTCTTTGGTTCAGGCGATGAATTACTTTTACCTACACTCGTTCTTGTGGCACTTACAGGACTTGCAATGGCTATTTGCACATTTAATTTTATTACATCTAAAAAACAAGTTAACGTTTACTACAGCCTTGGTATAACAAGAACAAAATTGTTTTTAGGAAACTTTCTTTCTGGCGTTACACTTCTCGCTATTTCTACGTTTATACCTTTATTCATTACACTTATAATGAATCTTGGCGCTTTAGGATTTTCAGGAATTGTTTTTAAAACATTCTTTTTGTATTTATTCACCTTCTTAGTTATTTCAATTTCTGCATTCACAATTACATCAGCTGTTTTTGCTTGCGTTGGCACAATTTTCGAAGCCGGGGTATTCTCAAGTATTATTCTCTTTTTACCAGACATTCTTCTTTTCGGAGTCCAATCTGTAATGTCGAAGTTTCTTTATGGTAACCCTTACGGCTTTGATTTCATCCCTGTTAATAATGACCGCTGGAACGAGTCATACGTTGCAACTCTTTCTGAGCAATTTGAATTTTTAAGTCCTGTTTTCTTTATGAAGCGTGAGCTTGCAAAGTTCGCTGTAATTGAGAAGGAAGAAACAAAAGACGGCATTAAGCAGGTAATCGAGGACCCATCATTCACAAACATTATTCTCTGGGTTATTCTTATAACTGTAATTGCATTTTTAGGCATTAAGCTTTTCAATAAGCGCAAAGCTGAAATTGCAGGATTTATAGGAACTAACAGAGTTTTAAACACATTCGTTTCATTCCTTGCTGCATTCTTTGCTTTCTCACTTGTTGTATCAATTTCAAGTGAAATATTAGTAGGAATCATAATAGGTGCCATAGGCTTTATTTTAATTCACTTAGGTCTTGAGCTTGCAGTTTTAAGAGATTTAAAGAAATTCCTGCGAGGACTTTACAAATTACCAATAGGTCTTGTTGCTGTCAGTCTTTTTGTTGTTTCTATTAACACAGGTCTTTTCGGATTTACCGAGAAGATACCGAACAAAGACCAGATTAAAAGTGTTTCTGTAACAATTGTTGGCGAAACAAGTGGGTACGGCTTATTTGGTGAGGGCGACAGTTGGTATACCGATTCTAATCTTCAATATATTCCAGCATTAAATACTCTTACTGGCGAGCTTACTTCCCTTAATGATATTGAGTCAGCTATAAAAGTACACGAAGCTATTGTTTCAACAGAAGAAAGTGACAGAACACTCCACAATAACATTCAATTTTCATACACCTTAAAGAACGGCTCTACATTTAAACGTAATTTTGAAAACGTATCACCAGAAGCTTTTAAAGCAATCCTTTACCTTGAAGAAAGCGATTACTTTAAAAACGCCTTAAACACACTCTTTAAAGACGAAATAAAAATGCCTGACCCTACAAATGGCATTCGTCTTTCAAGTGAAGAAGAAGCCATTTCTAACGCTCAGTTCGCTTTAAGAGATGATGACTCAACTGTAAGCATTTTTTCTAAATACGTTGACTCTTATTTCTATGGAACTCTCTCAGAAAAAGACAGAGCAAAGCTGTTAACTGCTCTTTACAACGATTTGAGTAACCGCTCTGTTACAGAAAGATATTATCCAGACGAATGTCCTGTTGCATTTATGAAATTTGAGGGTGATTTCTACTCAGAATACTGGGCAACCTTAGAAACAAACAATAGCGAAACTGACAAAGAAAAAGATGAAAAACCAAAACCAAAGACTCGCTTTGAACTTTGTGAATTTTCTTCTGACCAATTAGACCATTTCACCTCGAGTTTTTATAACCCGCAACCATTCTTCGTTATAACTACGGATATGACAGAAACTATTGAGCTTTTAAAGAAATTCAAAATATATGATGATATTATTAAAACACCGGATTTTGTTTCTGCTAAAATTCTTGAGGCTTCTGCTTGCTACGAAGAAGTTTACAAAAAAGAGCACGATATCGAAAAATATTTCTCAAGATATTTTATGACAGCATACACATCAAGTAGCTTCGAGCAACTTGACGAATACGGCAATCCTGTAGACTGGCATCGTTACAGCGAAACAATTGACCAGAAATTCAACGGCTTCGTTACAAACGATATTAAAGACGTAGAAAAGCTTTTAAGATACTCTTACACAGCTTACGAGCAAGACTCCCCAGACAGTGGTTATTTTGTAACGTTCTACACATCAACTGGTGATACTTCGCTTTGCTTTATTCCAGAGAACAAGTTGCCACAGGAATTTAAAGTGAAGCTTTAAATTCAGGAATTAGGAAGTAGGAATTAGGAAATAGATTTTATAAAATAAAATGCATTCTATCATATTTAGTTTATGAAAAACTTCAAATGATAGAATGCATATATTTTTATTTGTTTCTACTTCCTAATTCCTATTTCCTAATTCCTAATTCCTACTTCCTAATTCCTATTTCATAATTCCTATTTCCTAATTCCTATCTAACTATCTTCTCTCCATCAAAAACAATAACCCCATTACCACTACCAGTTTTACCACCAGCAAGAACGTGATTTTTAAAGGCTCTGCGCATTGATGTGTCATCATACCAATGCTTTGGTGATTTATAGCCAGATTTTGCAAAAATTCTCCAGGCATCGTTAAATTTATCTTTTGTTTCACTCTTAACGAGCTCAAAATCGTTTATAAATTTAACTGTATTTGAGTTTTCTGGTAAAATCTCTTTATTACCCTCATAAAGAAGCCAGGAGCCACATTCAAAGATCATAAGACCATCTTCACGTCTTTGGTCTTTAAAGAATTCATAAGCCTTTTTATAAGCATCAAAACGAACTTCATCAGTAAGTGGCACACCACTTGATGGAATATGGAAGCCAACAGTTTTGTCGCCTCTTTTAATTTTAATGCCAGCACTTGTTGTGAATTCATCA
>JAZNCY010000150.1:0-4438 GCA_045587825.1 Acutalibacteraceae bacterium | reverse complement strand
ATCCAGACTTAAATCTTTGTAGAGCTTATATGCCATATAAATGCGTTAACAAAGCTGGAGAAGTATTTGATTATACAAATCCTGAACACATTAAAAGGTGGCGTGAACCTTGGTACTATGAGGAAGCACCCGACCAACATTGGGTGCCAACAGATGTACACGGAGCAACAACTAAAGCCGCGTTCGATATAGACGAAAGCCATCCCGACTTTCATAACTTGCGATACGTAGGTAAACGTGTAAACTTCGCTAAGAACTATGGTGCACAATATGGTAAAATCTGTACTATGTTTCCAGAACGAACCCCAGAAGAATGCAGAAAAATTGATGCAGCATATTACACTGCTTTCCCTGGTGTGAAAGAATACCACACCTATTGTTATGCCAGAGCACAAGAATTTTCTTGGACAGCAAATATGTTTGGTGTAAAGTACTATGGTTTATCAGGACATAAACTAATAAACACTTTAGTACAAGGTAGTGCAGCTGTATTCTTAAAGCTAAAAATAATTGAGCTAGACAAATATATGACTGAGCACAATTTAAAATCAAAGCTTCAAATGCAGATACACGATGAGTTATCTTGGAGTTTACACTCAGGTGAAGAAGAAGAATTCTTTAAACTACAAGAAATTATGGAAACTTGGACAGACACTATGGTACCGATTGTTGCTGATATGGAGATAACACGAACCTCTTGGGCAGAAAAATTTGGTGTAGAATCTTTAGAGGAGATGCGATGAAATACAAATTTATCTTAGCCCTCGACCCTTCAGGTGCTTACTACGAGGGTAAAGGCACTACTGGTTGGTGCGTATATAATTGTGATATGAATTGTATTTCTCTTGCAGGTTTTATAGAGGCGAGGCGTTACGACACTCGCCTAGGTTATTGGGACAGTCATTTAGCTTTATTGCGTAAATTTATAGAACGCTATAAGAATCAGTTACATATCGTGATTGAGGACTATAGACTTTATGCAAGTAAAGCCGATAGCCAAATAAACTCAAGAATGGAAACCTGTAAACTAATCGGCATATTACAATATTTTTGCGAAGCAAATCAGATACCTTTCACTATGCAGTTAGCAGCTGAAGTAAAGACTCGATGGTCAGACGCAATACTACTTCATAAAAAACTTATAGTACACACGAAGCGTAAATACACACTTCCAGACAAAAAGACTGAAATTAACAAACACGCTTGTGATGCTATAAGACACGCAGTACACTATGCTACTTTTAAAAACAAGGAGTGATTGTTATGCAAGAAAACTATATGGAAGAAAACTATGAGGAAGACGTAAAAGCCCACTATAGAGAAGAACTTCTTACAAAGAAAGAAGAATCTATGCAGGATGCTTCACTCGATATGAGCTATGCTGGTTGGGAAATTGATATAGCCAACATTGCAGCATTACCGAATGAAGAATACGCTATGGCTAGACGTCACGGTCTTGGTGGTTCTGATGCTTCAATAGTCTTAGGTGTTAACCCATACAAAACTATACAAGAACTCATTGAAGAAAAAGCCAGAGATACTCTGACCGAAGAAGAAAAAGCAGTAGGTGATAAGGTTGCGGTTCGTAAAGGACGTGACCTGGAGCCTCTGATTATTCAAAAGTTTGAAAAAGCTTTTGGAATGAAAACCTGGAAGCCTATTGATATGTACGTGTGCAAAGACTTCCCGTATTTAAAAATGAACTTCGACGGTGTTACAGGTAAACCTAATGCCTATATCCCTGCAGAAATCAAAGTTGTTACTGCAAAGGGAGAACGACATTACAATCCTGGCAGAGCAATTTACATTGAAGGCGAAGGTATGAAACCTTTACCTACCGATGTGTCGAAAGATAATATATCTATCCAGTCTAAAGCTGCACACTACGGTATACCACCGTACTACTACACACAGCTTCAGCAAGAAATTATGGCAAGTGGAGCACCCTACGGGTACCTTTCCACACTATACGATAGAGATTGGGTACTACGCACCTACTTCGCTTGGAGAGATGATGCAGTTATCCAGGATATAATCGTACAAGGCTATAAAACTTGGCAGGCAGTAGTAGCTTTAAATCCAGACCGTGAATTATAATAATGGTTGGGTTGGTGTTGATTTAGACGGTACACTTGCACACTATGATGGCTGGAAAGGTCCTGCACATATAGGAGAACCTATTGCACCTATGGTAGAAAAAATACAACAACTTCTACAACAAGGTGCAAATGTAAAGGTCTTTACAGCCAGAGTGTGTTCAGCACAACCAGAAGAAGAGCTGGCCATTGCTAAAAAAACCATAGCAGAATGGACGCTCAAGCATATAGGCAGGGAATTAGATTCCACTGCTGAAAAAGACTGGAATATGATAGAATTTTATGACGACAGAGCAATACACGTACAATACAATACAGGACAAATAATAGGTTAAAGAGAAAAGGACAGCTTAATTGCTGTCCTTTTTTTTTGTTTAACGCAAATAATTAAAGTAATTTTTCAACGTATACTGAGAACGTTTCACCATTTTCGGTACTCCTATCTGCTGTATCCTTGTTTTACCGTAGCTGTTAAACAACCTCTTATAAACAGTGTTATCAGGTTTACGACGTGGTGGATAGTACATTGTTCTATACGCCTTCTTGGTATAGTACCTGTGTTTCTTTGCGTACACCTGTTTGGGGCGTCCTGAAGAGTAGCCTCCGATTTTTCTACGTGTACCTGAAGAATTACCTTGTGTATTGAATCCGTTTTGTCTTAAATAGTTATACTGTTTATACGATAAACCTTTAGGTCTGACCGAACTTGTTATAGTTTTGGTAGCGGCTGAGAGTTCAGGGTATTGTGGGAATCTATTCAGTACGCCAAACACACTAGGTAATACAAGGTTTCCGATAAAGCCTGTTTTCTCATACTGCTTATAAGCATAACCGTCAGGACCCCAACGCTGAAGTGTTGGTCCAACAAACGGTATCAGCGAATAGAAATCTAAATTTCCACGAGCGCCCTCATCAAAGTTGTAAGGCCTATAAATGTCTAAAGCACTTGTAACGGCGGTAGGTACTGAGGAGTTGTTACCTATCCAAGACTGCAACGCAAGCTGTATAGCTGGATTAGTTGCATTAAGCATATAGCTAATTGGACGTGTTGCCATTTGGTAGGCTTCCATAAACGGAAAGTTCAGCTTTAATGTAACAGCATCTTGGTCGACAGCTCCACCCTCTAACTCTCTACGTCTGGTATCGATTGCGTTAAGCACCCAGTTGCCTGCAAGCATCGTGTTTTGTAAAGACTGGTTGTGCATTTCTTCATAGTCAGTAACGTGTGGTATTGAATCTTCATCCTGAAGTTCACTTAGCAAGTCACCAAACATACGGGCAATATATGGGTGTTCATCTACCGCTTTAGCCCAATATATTGTGTTGTGTTTAAAGAACGCATAGAACGGTATAAACAATTCAGCAATCATTTCTGATTCGGTCTTTACTGTAGCATCAAAGAATGTTCGTGAAACTTTACCGATTGCTGCAGTTGGGTTAACAAAACCTGCATCCATAAATGTAAGATACTGTGCTACACGGTTAACTTGGTCGAGGTACTGAGCAGGCGTAAGAAGAAGATTACCGAAGTTTACAAAGGTATCATATAAACTTTTAATCATACTCTTGTTGCCTTCTATCATCATATCTCCAATAAGACCTTCATTAAAATCTTGTATGAATTGTTTTTGTTTTTCCTTATGTAGGTCTGCAGTGTATTTTGACCAAGCGGGTAATTTGCCCAATGTGCCAGACTCGGTAATCAATGTGTGCATTGTATTAAATGTGTCTATATCCATTGTTTTACAGATTTGTGAAAAATATAACTCTTTGTTAGACTCCAAAAATATTTTATTTGTATCCATTTTCATTATGTCTTTTAAAGAACTATAATAGTTCTGAATAAGAGAAAACGCTTCACACTGATTGTTGATATACTTAGTTGCAAACTCTGCAGCATCAACACCAATATCAGCAAGTTTCTGATAATCAATCTCACTAAGTTTCAAGATAGTTTGTACAGCTTTTTTATACTCACTAAGATTTTTAAACGCAAGACCTGTATTTTTAAGTGTACCTAAAATATCTCCTGTTTCAACCATCGTTTTCAGAGTACCTTCTACAGCATCTCTAAACACCTTACCAACAGTGCCTATCTGACCTAGCTTTGTAAGATATGATATACTGTGTAATGTTTTATAAAACGGATTAGTATATAACACACTAGAGTTTAATGCTCCATAGATTTCTGAGTACATATAGCGGGGCACTATAACACATCCGCTTTCTTCAGAAATTATTTTGGCCCAATCATCAGCATACTTTGGATTAAGTTCTTTAATCTTAAGCCCCAAGCCTCTAAACCCCACTTTTTTTTCAGCCAGTTTAGCACTTTGTACGAG
>JAZNCY010000149.1:0-6464 GCA_045587825.1 Acutalibacteraceae bacterium | reverse complement strand
GGAGCTCTAATTGTCTTCCTAAGACCGCTTGGCCTCCGACTTGACCTGTGGTCGCCCGCAATAGTGCACAAAAGCAAAAATTGTCTGAAAATGGAACAAAACCCTGACCCGTGTTTACAGGTCAGGGTTTATATTTTATTTAATGTTTATTTTTAGAACCAAATATTTTCACCCATTCTAATTTGGGTGAGTTTTCTTTGTCTTTTGGATTAAACCCAAATTCTCTAAGAAAAATTTTCAATTTACTTTTGGATGTTATTCTTAAAGCTACAATATTTGAAAACACCAACAACACCATAAGAGTTACAGGCATTACAAAATAATCAAAGGTTAATGGTTGATTATTTTTTAAAGAAATAACAACCATAGTCGAGATTATAAATAGCCATAAAGAAACAAGCAACACTGACATTATTTTAACTGAAAGCTTCATTTCAAACAACATAGACACTTCAGTTTTTTTATTCGTTAATGATTTCAAATTCGCTTTTATAAACGAATTATATCCCCCACTAACTGAACCTGTGTGTGTTTCAATAACAAAGCTTTGACCACCAGCAAATTCAGATTTTTTAATTTTCAACTCTCTTTGATTTCTTGCAACACAATCTTGTATTTTTTTAGTTGCTTCATACATAGGTATATCGCAAACAAAAGTTACTTTATAACTTGGAAAAGGTAATCTCATTATTTTTCTCCTTGCACTTACGTGCATTTTAATATCAATTATCATTTTTTGTTGGATTAAAGAATCTGACTCTTTCTAACTGTGGTGAAAACTCTTTGTCATTACAACCAAGAAACGCCAATAAAGATAAGACAAATTTTTTAGCAGATGATTTAAACGACAATGTAATACCAACAGTAAAAAGCAATAGAAATACAACAAAAATTGAAACCAGAAACAAATCAGGAAAGCTATGATTTATAAACGAAACCGCCAAATAAAATAAAAAGAACAGCAACGTAGCAGATAAAGAAACAACAGTGTAGAATTTAGTTATATATTTAAATTCAAATTCTATAAAAAACTGAGTTTTTTCACCGAGTGTTTTTAACTTAATATTCACAACAGGCAAACTGATGTTTCGTTGCGATATTTCACCGAACTTTGATTCTACAACTATGTTTTGCAAACCATCATAAAATGAATCTGTCATTTTAATTTCCCAGGCGGGTTTGCTCTGCATAATTTTGTATTCTTGTAATTGCTTCTCCGAGCGCACAATCACAAGTAAACGTTGTTTTATAGCTTGGAAATGGTAATTTCATTATTTTTCTCCCTAAATTTACAAATCAAAATAAAATTGAACTATTACACCTACCATATAAGACAAAAACGCACTTGAACACATTGCTAATAGATTTGACTGGTAAGGTTTGTAGTCTTCGACTGTCTCACTTTTATTTCTAAAATATTTTAAAATATCCGCCTTTTCTTCCATCCTTGTGAAAAAAAGCCAACCTATGCACACTGGCAAAGCAAGCCACCAAATAAAAATCAAACTCCATACAAGTGAAAACCCACCACAACCGATTGTATAAACAAGCGAAAGAAACTTAAT
This sequence comes from Acutalibacteraceae bacterium, assembly GCA_045587825.1. GTDB lineage: Bacteria > Bacillota > Clostridia > Oscillospirales > Acutalibacteraceae > DTU089. Next base: position 4,899 of record JAZNCY010000149.1, on the reverse strand, counting down.
ATAATTCTCTTTGAATTTTGTTCTTCTTAAAACTTCAGCAACAGCTCCAAATAAAAATAAAACAGCCATTATTACAAGAATTATCCACCAAGATTTTTCTGTTGCTACAATAAATTTCTCCATAGTTTTCTCCTGTGTATACAATGCCAACGCAGTTCCGACAATTCCGAATTACGCATTACGCATTCCGAATTAGTCTTATCTCATCACAAGACAATTCCAACCGTTTTGTTCATAACGTTCAACAATGGTAAAGCCATTACTTTCAAGACAAGCAATAACCTCATCTGCTCTTGTATCGATAATACCTGATGCTATGAAAACTCCGTCGGGTGCCATATATTTTCTTACATTCGGTGCGAACATCATAATTACATCTGCAACGATATTTGCTACTACAACTGAATATTTACCCTTTACATTTTCGTCAAGGTCACCACACACGAATGTTAGCTCTGGCTCTTTGAAATTATTCATTAAGCCGTTTTCTTTTGCGGTTTTTACTGCTAATGGGTCAATATCTACACCAAAGGCATTTTTTGCACCCAAAAGAAGTGAAGAAATTGCTAAAATACCGCTACCGCAACCCATATCTAAAACTGTATCGCCAGTCTTTATAATTTTATCAAGAGTTTCAAGGCAAAGGCGTGTTGTATCGTGAGCACCAGTACCAAAAGCGGCACCTGGCTCTATATTTAAAACTACTCTGTTTTCAGCATCATAGTTTTCTTCCCAGATTGGTCTTACAAAAAGTCTTTGACCTATTTTAAGTGGTTTAAAATACTTTTTCCAGTTATTAAGCCAATCTTCCTCTTTACAAGCAGAAGTATCTATTGTGTAAGGGATTTTTTCTGCATCTAATCTCTGCGACACAAAAGAAATTGCTTCCTGTGGGTTATCATTTTCACCTATGTAAATATGAATAATTGACTTGCTTCTATCTTTCTTTAAGAGGTCTTCGTCAATTAAATCTATGTGGGCAATATCCCACGCCTCTTGCTCGAGAGTGCTATAATCTTCTGTATAAATGCCGTATGGCACAGCCATTACCGCAATATTATTTGCTCTTTCAGTATCTTCAGAATTAACTGATATTTTAATTTCTTGCCATTCCATTTTATTCACCCAATAAGTCCGCTTTTGGTTCAACTACTGTTCTGCCGTGGTTGAACATTTTTCTATTATCAAGCATCCAGAGTCTGCCTGTGAATTCACCTGGCTTCACACCGCCAACTGCTTCTGCCATTTCGTACATATTAGCATCAAACAAGTCAAGCTGTGAAAGAATTTCTGCTTCAATAAATGATGGTCTTACGGCTGCACCAAATTCTAATTTGCCGTGATGTGAAATGAGCATATGCTGAAGAAGGACTTTAGTATCCTCTGAAATGCCTAATTCATCACATTTTCTGCCGACTTCTTCGCTACCCATTACAAGATGACCTAAAAGCATACCGCTTACTGTGTGACCATCAACAAGACCAGTATTATTTACTGTATATTCTTTGAGCTTTGCAATATCGTGAAGTACTGCACCAGCAATGAGTAAATCTTTATCTATTGCTGGGTAAATCTGACAAACACTCTCTGCTAAACGGACAATTGAAAGTGTGTGGTAAAGAAGTCCACCAGCCATTGCGTGATGCAACTTCTCTGCTGCAGGGAAGAAAAGCAATTGTTCTTTGTGCTCTTCTAAAATTGCCAAAACAACTCTTTTTAACTCTTCATCTTTAAAAGTATTTACTAAAGAGATAATAACGCCATACATCTCTTCACCGCTTACATCAGCAGATTTTACAAAGTCTGAAACAGAAACGTTATCGCCTTCAACTGTTGGTCTTAAACGTTGAATTATAAACTGGTCATTTCCGTTATATTGCTGCAATGTACCACGTGCTTTTACAACTGTATTAACTTCTGGAAGTGGGGTAATTTCTTCTCTGTAATCCCACATTTTAGCGTAAATTTCGCCATCCTTATCTGCTAAAAGCATATCTAAATATGTACTGCCGTTTTTGGCACTCTTTTTGTCACAGCTTTTAACGAGTGCAAAGCACTCAACTACGCCTGGTTTGTCGCATTGTGTAAAATTCATAACATAAACTCCTAAATCTATTATTACTTAATTTCTAAAATATCCTGTACTACCTTTGACGCTATTAAAACACCAGCAGAAATTGGCACAAATGTTGAAGAAGCTGGTGTTCTTTCGCCATCAATATTTTGTGGTTCTTCTTTTGAATAAACTACAGTTAAGTGGTTTATCCCTTTGTTTCTTAACTCTCTTCTTATTACCCTTGCAAGTGGACACACGCTTGTTTTACTTATATCTGTAATTTCTAACATTTCGGGGTGAATTTTATTGCCGGTGCCCATTGAAGAAATGATTTTGATATTCTGCTCTTTTGCTCTTACAATCAGCTCTAATTTTGCAGTTACGTTGTCAATAGCATCAACAATATAATCATATTCTGAAAGATTAATTTTGTCTGCGGTTTCTGGTAAATAAAACAAATCGTATTTATTTAATTTTATTTGGGGATTTATTTCAAGAAGTCGCTTTTCTGAAGCTTCAGTTTTTTTCATTCCAACTGTGCTTTCGGTTGCAATAAGCTGACGATTGATATTTGTAATATCTACTGTGTCTTTATCAACAAGTCCTATTGTGCCAACACCACTACGTGCGAGTGCTTCACACACGGCACCACCGACACCGCCCAAGCCAAAAACAAGGACTTTTGCACTATTTAATTTTTCTTGATTTTCAACACCGAAAATTCTCGCAGAACGAGAAAAACGTTCGTCCATTGTTTTTGCTCCTCTCAAAAAGATATATAAACATATATAATAATTATATAAAATTAAGATTTTTTGTCAACAATAAATGTTGGTGATAAAATGAAAAAAAGAATTATAGCTTTAACACTTATTTTATTTTTAATTTTTTCGTCTCTGAGTTTCAGAATTTACTTACTTAGTGTTAAAAATATTTACTCTGTCAGTGCCACTAACACACTAAAAACCAACACTATTGCTTTAAGCCGTGGGAATATTTATGACAGAAATTTAAAACGGATAACAAACAGCAAAGAAAAATATATAGCGTGTATTAAGCCAACTGCAAAAAGTTTTGTTGAAATTGAAAGATTATTAAATAAAACGCAGGTTGAAACAGAACTAAAAAAAGGTCATTTGGTAACTACCTCTGTGCCAGAATTGGATTATTTTGAGCAAAGTAATGATATTCTGACTCTTACAACATTTGAACGTTATGAAGGCAATTTGCTCTCGCATATATTGGGATATTGCAAAGCTAACAAGGGTGAATATGGCATTGAGAGATATTATGATTCAGTTCTTGAAAATGCGAGTGGTTCACTCAGTTTAAAATATCATTGTGATGCTTTGGGTAGAGTTTTAAACGGCGAACCAACAGAAGTTCATAACGATAACTACAACAATAGTTCAGGTGTTGCGCTGACTATTGATAAAGATATTCAAAAAATCTTAGAAAGCGCTTTAATAAATCATAACATAGAGGTTGGTTGTGGTGTTGTTTTAGATGTAGAAACGAGCGATATTTTAGCGTGTGCATCGTTACCTGTAATAAATAGAACAAATCTTGAAGAAACTCTGAAAAATGAAAACTCGCCATTTATTAACCGGGCATTTTCTGCATATAGCGTTGGTTCTGTTTTTAAAATAGTTACGGCTGCAAGTGCTTTAGAAAATAGTGCCGGTGACTTAATTTATGAATGCAATGGCAGTATAAAGAAAAGTGAAAACACGTTTAACTGCAACAAAAAAGATGGTCACGGCGAAATGGATTTAAAAAACGCTCTCACCTACTCTTGCAACCCATATTTTATTGAACTCTCGTGTAACGTCGGTGGTGAAAAGCTTTTAAAAACAGCCCAAAGCTTAGGGTTTAACACGGCTACAAATTTCGGAAACGGATATTTTACCGATAAAGGTAATTTACCGGGAGCAGAAGAGCTGAACAGCAGTGCAGCCATTGGTAACTTAGGTTTTGGTCAAGGCTCATTACTTGCTACACCTTTACAAATTGCAAACTGTTACGCTACTGTTGCTAATGGTGGCATTTATAATGAACCGAGTTTAATAAAAGGTTTTGTAGATGAAAATGAAAACTTCACAGAGATTAATAAAAAAACAAGTGAAAGAGTATTAAAAACTGAAACGTGTGATATTTTAAAAGAATTTCTTTTAAACGTTGTAACAACTGGCACTGGTAAACCAGCATTCACTTCGCTTTTTCTGTCGTGTGGCAAAACTGCAACAGCTGAAAGTGGACAATATGATAAAAACGCAGTTGAAATCTCTCACTCGTGGTACGTTGGCTTTTTCCCTTATGAAAACCCACAATATGTTATTTGCATAATGAAAGAAAACGGCGTTTCGGGAAGTAGTGACTGTGCACCGGTGTTTAAGGAAGTAGCTGAGGAGATTTATATTTTAGAAAAATTGAGAATTGAGAGTTGAGAATTGAGAATTGTGGGTCTGCGACGCTATTTTGTTTAATTAAAAATTTAAAATTAAAAATTGTGGGGCTACGCCGTAATTATAAATGGATAAAAACAACTACATTCTTTCATTTTTAGATTTACAATAATCTTTAAATGAGAGAATGTAGTTTTTGTTGTACGTATTTAATTAAAATCAAGCCGCAAGGCTTCCGAAATTCTCAATTCTCAACTCTCAATTCTAAGAACTCGCTCTGCGCCTAACTGCACGCCAATTTTCGCACTATGGAAGTTAAGTCCACCCTGAAGCCATACTGCGAATGGTTCACGTAAAGGTGCATCGGCAGAAAGCTCTATTGAAGAGCCGTTTGTAAAAGCACCAGCAGCCATAATAACGTCGCTGTCATACCCTGGC
>JAZNCY010000148.1:0-6553 GCA_045587825.1 Acutalibacteraceae bacterium | reverse complement strand
GTTAGAAGAAAGTAACATAGATACTGTTGTTACAGAAAAATATGACGCAAGTGCAATTCAGGTTCTTGAAGGACTAGAAGCGGTTAGAAAAAGACCTGGTATGTACATAGCTTCTACAGGACCTAAAGGTCTTCACCACTTAGTTTACGAAATAGTAGATAACTCAATAGACGAAGCATTAGCAGGTTTCTGTACCGATATTCAGGTTGAAATTTTACCTGGCGATGTTATTACTGTACGAGACAATGGTCGTGGTATTCCTGTTGGTATAAATGAGCAACAAGGTTTACCTGCAGTTACTGTTGTTCTTACAGTTCTTCATGCTGGTGGTAAATTCGGTGGTAGTGGTTACAAAGTTTCTGGTGGTCTCCACGGTGTTGGTTCATCTGTTGTTAACGCACTTTCAGAGTGGTTTGAAGTTGAAGTTTCACAAGATGGTCATGTTCATTACCAGAGATTTGAAAGAGGTAACCCTACTTGCGACCTTAAAGTAATAGGTGATACAGATAAAACCGGTACTTTAATCAGATTTAAAGCAGACCCTGAAGTATTTACTGAAACTACTATTTATGAATTTGAAGTTCTTGAAAGAAGATTGAGAGAACAGGCATTCTTAAATGCAGGTCTTTCAATTTCTCTTACAGATAAAAGAAATCTCGACGAAGAAAAAGGTGAGGTTTACTGCTATGAGGGTGGTATTTCATCATTCGTTGATTTTGAAACAAAGAAACGTGGGTTAACTCCATTACACGAAGAACCAATTCATTTTTCTGCTGTAAGTGGTGACAGAGAAGCAAATATTGCTCTTATGTATAATGACAGTTATAACGAATTAGTTTTAAGTTTCGCTAACAACGTTCGTACTATTGATGGTGGTACTCACGAAACTGGTTTCAAAACTGCACTTACAAGAGTTTTCAATGATTATGGAAAAAAATATAATCTCTTAAAAGATAATGATAAAAAACTTTCTGGTGAGGACGTAAGAGAAGGTCTTACAGCAGTTATAAGTGTTAAATTAACTGAAGCACAGTTTGAAGGTCAGACTAAAGGTAAGTTAGGTAATACAGATATTACCCCAATCGTATCAAAATGTGTTTATGAAAAATTAATGACATATTTTGAAGAAAATCCGTCAGTTGCAAAAGAAATCTTCTCAAAAGCACTTGATGCATCGAGGGCTAGAGAAGCGGCAAGAAAAGCAAGAGATAATGCAAGAAGAAAGTCAGTTCTTGAAAGTAACTCTCTTCCTGGTAAGCTTGCTGACTGTATTGAAAAGGACTCATCAAAAACTGAAATTTACATAGTAGAGGGTGACTCTGCGGGTGGTTCAGCAAAAATGGGTCGTGACAGAATGATTCAGGCAATTCTCCCTCTCTGGGGTAAAATGCTCAACGTTGAAAAAGCAAGAGTAGATAAAGTTATTGGTAACGATAAATTAACTCCTGTTGTTTTAGCATTAGGTACAGGTATTGGTGAAGATTTCAACATTGAAAAGCTTCGTTATGATAAAATTATTATTATGGCCGATGCCGACGTGGATGGTGCTCACATCAGAACTCTTCTTTTAACATTCTTCTTCAGATATATGAGAGAGTTAATTGAACAAGGTCATATTTATTTAGCACAACCTCCTCTTTATAGATTAAGTAAGGGTAATAAACACCACTATGCTTATTCTGACGCTGAACGTGATGAAATTATGGCAGATGGTACTAACTATGCTATTCAGCGTTATAAGGGTCTTGGTGAAATGGACCCTGAACAGCTTTGGGAAACAACAATGAATCCTGAAACTCGTCTTATGCTCCGTGTTACATTAGAGGATGCAGAAGAGGCAGACGAAACATTCTCAATTCTTATGGGTGATAAGGTAGAACCAAGAAGAGAATTTATTGAGAAAAACGCAAAGTATGTTCAAAATCTTGACGTTTAATCCCCTTTTAAATTTACGATAAGGAAGTATTTATAAATGGACGAATTAAATAATAATGTAGAAAATGCGGGTGTAACTCAAGGTGTTAATAATCTTCCAGACCCGTATGCAAATCAAAAAATAATAAATGTTGATATAAATAAAGAAGTAAGAACTGCATTCCTTGATTACTCAATGTCAGTTATTGTTTCTCGTGCTTTGCCAGATGTTCGTGACGGTTTGAAGCCAGTTCACAGAAGAATTCTTTACACAATGTATGAGAATAATCTTACTCCTGATAAAGCATATCGTAAATGTGCTGACACAGTTGGTTCTGTGCTTGGTCGTTACCATCCACATGGTGACGCTTCTGTTTACGATGCAATGGTACGTTTAGCACAGGATTTCTCAATGAGATATATGCTTGTTGATGGTCACGGTAACTTCGGTTCTGTCGATGGTGACCCACCGGCTGCTTATCGTTATACAGAGACAAGAATGAGCAAAATGTCACTTGAAATGCTCACAGATATTGAAAAAAATACTGTTGACTTTGCACCTAACTACGATGACCGTCTTAAAGAACCTACTGTTTTACCATCACGTTACCCTAATCTCTTGGTTAATGGTTCTCAGGGTATTGCTGTTGGTATGGCTACAAATATTCCACCACACAACTTAAGAGAAGTTATTGATGCTATTTGCTGTGTTATTGACAACCCAGAAGCAGAGCTTGAGGATATTATGGAACATATCAAAGGCCCTGACTTCCCTACTGCTGGTATTATTATGGGCAGGTCTGGTATCCGTTCTGCATATGCAACAGGTCGTGGTAAGGTTATAGTAAGAGCAAAATCTGAAATTGTTGAAGGTAAAAACGGCAGATTTAAAATTATTATTACTGAAATTCCTTATATGGTTAACAAAGCAAGACTTATTGAGTCTATTGCAGACCTTGTTAAAGATAAGAGAGTTGAAGGTATTGCTGATATTAACGACTATTCTTCAGAAAAAACAGGTATGCACATTGAAATTGACATCAAACGTGATGCCAATGCTCAGGTTGTGCTTAATAAACTTTTCACATACACACAGCTTCAGTCTACCTTTGGTGTAATTTTACTTGCTATTGTTAATGGTGAGCCAAAAATTCTTACACTTAAAGAAATTTTACAACAATACATTGATTTCCAATGTCAGGTTATAGTGAGAAGAACACAATTTGATTTAAAGAAAGCTGAAGAAAGAAAGCACATTTTAGATGGTCTTAAAAAGGCTATTGATATTGTTGATGATATTATTGCAACAATCCGTGCTTGTAAAGGTGGTCAGGCAGAAGCTAAGACTGCTATTATGGAAAAATTTGATTTTGACGAGCCACAGGCAGCTGCTATCGTAGCATTCCGTTTAGGTCAGTTGGCAGGTCTTGAAATTCTCAAAATTACTAATGAATTAGAAGATTTAGAAGCAAGAATTAAAGAATACAGAGAAATTTTAGGTTCTCACGAAAAAGTTCTTGAAATTATTAAAGAAGAAATTTCTGTTATCCGTGAAAAGTACGGTGATGACAGAAGAACTTCTATTGAAAATGTCAGCGGTGAGGTTGATATTGAAGACCTTATTCCAGAAGAAACTTGTATGTACACATATACAACTATGGGTTATATCAAGCGTCAACCAGTTGATTTATTTGCTACTCAGAATAGAGGTGGCAGAGGCGTTAAGGGTATGACTCGCCGTGAAGATGACGTTGCAGAAACAATGTTTATTGCTTCTTCTCACGATTATGTAATGTTCTTAACAACAAAGGGCAGAGCTTTCCGCCTTAAAGGTTATGAAATTCCAGAAGGCAGTAAGAACAGTAAGGGTATGAACATTGTTAACTTGCTTCCTCTTGAAAATGGCGAAAAAATTTCTGCAATGCTCAGTGTTCCTGCTGATGATGAAGAAAAGTTCCTTTGTATGTTCACAAAGAAAGGTCTTATAAAGAGAACTGCTTTAAGCCTTTATAAAAATATCCGTAAAAATGGTCTTAATGCTATTTCTCTCAGAGAAGATGATGAATTAGCATTTGTTAAGCTTACTTCTGGTAATGACGAATTACTTGTTGCTACCAAAAAGGGTATGTGTATTCATATTAATGAAACAAATGCACGTCCACTCGGTAGAACTGCAACTGGTGTTAAAGTAATTACTCTTAAAGATGGTGATGAAGTAGCTGGTGTTGCTGTTCTTCACGAGGGCGGTAAGGTTCTCACAGTTAGTGAAACTGGTTACGGCAGACGTAGTGAAATTTCAGACTATCGTTTACAATCACGTGGTGGTAAGGGTCTTAAGAACTATCACGTTGAAAAATATGGTGATGTTACTGCTATTAGCATTGTAGATGATGATGAAGATATCATTCTTATTTCTCAGGATGGTATTATTATAAGAATTCCTGCAGATGCAGTCAGAGTTTGCGCACGTCCTTCAAAGGGTGTTAAGGTAATGAAGGTTACTGGTGAAGACAAGGTTGTTACACTTTCAACTACTGAGCACGATGAAGAAGAAGTAAACGGCGACGTAGAAGATGACGGCAGTGCAGAAGAAGGTGCAGGAGATACTTCAGGAGATAATGAAGACGAAGGCACTCCTGATGATGAGTCAGAAGTAGAAAACGCGGCAGACGACGAAGGTGAATAATAAAATGCCCGATAATAGAAACACAGGTAGGAATTCCCAAAGAAATGTCGAAATCGACGCTTACCTTGATTCATTAAGTCCTAAAACTTCAAAAAGAGAAATAAATATATCTGATGAAGAAGTATTTATTAAAAAACCATCTACTCCTCCATTTTCTGGGCAGAGAGTATCTGGTCAAACTTATGCTGGTCAACAAAGGCAAGTGAGTCAAAGACCAGTTACTCAAAGACCAACAAACGGGCAACCTGTAAACAGGCAAAGAACGTCTTCTCAGGGTAGTGTCAGCAGAAATTCTGCTTCAGGGATGCCACCAAGAAGACCTGCCCCACCAAGATATAAAGAAAATGGTAAATTTGTTGATGCAGAAGAAAGAAAAAAACAGAGTAAAAACCCTGTTTTGAGATGGTTTTACAATTTAAGCAAAGGCAATCAGCGTTTAGTAAAGGTGCTTTCTGGTTTTCTTATATTTGCTATATTTATAAGTTCTGCTTTAGGAATTTTTATTAATAGTAAATTTGATATGATGGGTAGCATCGAAGAAGATTATAACGATGTTGTCTACGAAGAAAATTTAGAAAATATAGATGAAATTGACGGCGATATAAACGCAAGTAACTTTAAAGATGCTTTAAAGCTTTGGGCTACTACTGGTAATGATCAAAAAATGACAAGTAAAAACGTAGTTAATGTTCTTCTTATAGGTGCCGACAGCAGAAAAGGAACGAACACAGGTAATACTGACGTTATGATGCTTGTTTCCCTTAATAAAAAGACAAAGCAGATTAAGCTTGTTTCTTTAATGAGGGATAGTTACCTTTATATTGAAGGTAAAAATAACTCCTATTGCACAAAATTAAATGCAGCCTTTTCAATGGGTGGACCTGAAACTCTTATGAATACAATAGAAAATAACTATAAAATAGAAATTGATAATTTCGTTATGGTTAATTTTGAGTCCTTCAAGTCTATAATTGAAGCAATGGGTGGCGTTACGGTTGACGTAAAAAAATATGAAGCAAATTATGCCAATAACCGTTATAAATTGTCTATGCCTTATGGTGAAAAAGTAACTCTTAATGGTGAAGAGGCACTTGCTTTTTGCAGAATCAGAGGTTGCGATGCAGATGGTGATATAAGCAGAACAAGAAGACAACGCTCTGTTATAAATGCTATGATAAGCAGAGTTAAAAACGCTTCTGTTTCTGACCTTAATAATTATCTTAATGCGTTACTCCCTTATATTTACACAGGTTTTTCTAAAAGCGAAATTCTTTCTTTAGGTATGAAGGCAATTACAAACGGCTGGGCATTTTATGACAGAAGTGAATTGCAGATTCCTACAAATGAAACTTGCCAGAGTGGTAGTATGGGTACTTGGATTTGGGTTGTTGATTACCAAATGGCAGCGCAGATTTTACAAAATGAGCTTTATGGTACTACAAACATAACTCTTGAAGATGGCAGAACAACATTAATTGATATTTATAATGGAACAACTGGTTCAGGTTCTTCATCAAGTAGTGATACAAGTAAACCACTCGATAAGGAAGATAAAACCGATAAAAAAGATAAAGACGATAAGGATAATGAAAACGATAAAGTGAATGAAGAAGAAACAACCGAAGAAGTTTCTGAAGAAATAATTGAAGATTATATTGACGATGAAATAGAAGAAGAAACTTTGGAGAATGAAAACAATTATCCTGAAGAAACAACAACTGAAGAGTCTGATGATTCTGAAGAAGCTGAAGACGATGAAGAAGATTTTGAAGATACAACATTAGTAACAATAGGAGACGACCAATGATTTTGCGTAGAAGCGAAAAAAGTGAAGACATAATAAAGCGTAAAAGCTATTATGGTTTTGCAAAATACTACCCTGGTAAAATGGGTACAAAAAAATATGTTATAGGCGAAAGCAAGGTAGCAGAAAAAAAAGAAAGAATAAGAAAA
>JAZNCY010000147.1:0-15197 GCA_045587825.1 Acutalibacteraceae bacterium | reverse complement strand
AATTGTCTTCCTAAGACCGCCTTGGCCTCCGACTTCATTCCAATCATCGTAGGCATTAAGTGTAACTGCAATTAACGTTACGCCATTTTTTTCACACGCTGTAACAAGGCAACGTCCACTTGCTTTTGTGTAGCCCGTTTTAACGCCAAACACACCATCATATTCTTTTAACAAGCGATTATGATTTGAAAGACTTCTTGAAACCTCAGGCACACCGAAATCAATCACAGCAGACTCTGTTGAAGCAATTTTTCTGAAAACAGGATTTTTAATTGCAACAGATGTTAAAAGCGCCATATCAAAAGCAGTAGAATAATGGTTTTTATCGGTAAGACCTGATGGATTAGTAAAATTACTGTTTGTCATACCAATATTTTTAGCATAACTATTCATCACTTTTGCAAAGCTTGTAATATTACCGGATATAGCAAACGCTGTGACGTTTGCCGCATCGTTACCACTTTCTAAAAGCATTCCATACACTAATGCTATTAAGGTGATTTTATCCCCTGCTTTTAAGCCAATTGAAGTCCCCTCAACTGTCACAGCCTCTTTTGTTGCCGTAACTTCCTTTTGTGGCACTCCGTATTCAAGCGCTATAAGTGAAGTTAAAATCTTTGTAGTACTTGCAATTCCTCTTCTTTCGTGTTCTGCCTTGCTATATAAAACCTCGAGCGTGTCTGCATTAATTAAAATAGCAGATTTTGCTGAAACAGAAAATGCAGAAGCCTCTGCCACGAGATTGAAATTTAAAATAATCAGAAGTAGCGAAATTAATATTGAAATTGTTTTTCTTACCAAAATAAATCACCCCAAAAATTATATGCAGATGATTTATTTTAAATAATATTATTCAGCAGTTTTATCAGCTTTTGCTTCTTTATTTTTTGAAACAAAGCTTGTAACCTTGTCAAACATTTCTGGAACCATTGTTACTGCTCTTTCAACAGCGTTGTCATTAGCAGTAATGTGCTTGATTGTAACGTCGCCATCTTTAACAACGAGGAATGCAACAGGGTTAATTGTAATACCTGCACCACCTGCACCACCGAAAAGTTCAACGTTGTTTTTTGATGGGAAATCAGAACCACCTGAAGCAAAGCCATATGTAACCTTTGAAACAGGGATTATTGTAAGTCCATCAGGGAGATTAATTGGGTCACCGATAATAGTGCTTACATCTACCAAATCTCTTACCTTTTCGATTGTTGTTTTTAAAATTGAATTTGCTGATTTTTCCATTCTGGACACCATCCTTTTTACTTATTTATTACTTCTTGCTGAGTCTCTTGTGTATCTTCAGCAGTTGTGTTTTCGGGTTTGTTATTTATATTAACACTCTTTTTTGCCTTGTTATTAGCAAAAAGAATTTTTAATATCACTTTAAATACTAATTGAAGTGCAAGAACAATTACAGCATTTGTAATTCTTATTGGCACTACTGAAACATTGAGATATAAATCTGCTTCGTCTTTAACACCTAAAAAGTCAGGACTTATATCAATGTCATATTTTTTCATTTTGCAAGTTGAAGCAACCTTGCCTAAAGTCGGAAAAAGCCAGGAAGATAGCTTGCCATATTTAATTGCAGTATCGGCAGCATCACTACCAGTAACGTGCATTGTCAAATAAAATTCATTAATTGTAAAGGTTTTATAAAGCTTACCAAAAAATGAACCCAAAGATTCTTTTACCGCTACAAGCATCTTCACGATACCATCATAGCCTTGCTCAATATAAATTTGCTTAAAAAGATTATTACCTTTATTTTCGGTAGTATTTTCAGTTAATGTTGTATCCTCTGCCGCTTGTTCTTGTGGTGTTTCTTCAGCCTTTTTCTTTTCTTTTTTAGGCTTCTTTTCTTTTTCGGGCTTTGATGAATCAAATAATGTAATTTTTAAAAACAGATATTTTAAAATCACTTTATTTTTATCAGTCATTTCTAAAATTACTGAAACTTTAAAAGAGAAAAGAACAACGAAAAATAGAATTATTCCAAGAATTATATATAAAGCAGTCACCAAAACCCTCCTTTCAGAATACTTATTTTAATAAAATCATTCTGCTGTTACTGTTTCTTTTGTTTCCTCGTCTGAATCGCCATCAAAGAGTGATAACTGACCTGAATCAATATCTGACATAAGCATTTGCTTATCAACATTTGGTAATTCTTCAAGTTCAGATAAAGCACTGAGTGAGAAGCAACGAAGGAAATCGTCAGTTGTACCATAAAGAACAGGTCTGCCTGGTACGTCTAATCTACCCTTTTCTTCAATAAGACCACGCTGACAAAGTGTTGTAACAACACCTGAACAGTCAACGCCACGAATCTGCTCGATATAAGGCTTTGTTATTGGTTGGTTATAAGCAATAATTGCTAAAACTTCAAAAGCAGCCTGAGAAAGTGGTGTGTTACGTTTTAAATCTAAAACTGCTCTTACTTCATTTATGTACTCTTTTTTACTGCAAATCTGATATTTGCTACCTAATTTCAAAAGACATAAACCACTATCTTCTTTTTCATAACGCTCTTTAAGTATATCTAAAATTTCTAAGGTTACTTCACTATCAGTTCCTAAAACGATAGAGAGTCTTGTGTGTTCAATAGGCTCTGCAGCAGCAAATAAAACTGCTTCTGCAATTGCTAACATTTTATTTTCAATCAAGTGTTTTCATTTCCTTCCAAAAGTTCAATTTGAATATCGTCACCTTCGCCTGAAAGATAAATTGATTTATCTTTTGCGAGCTCTAATATTGCTAAAAATGATGCTACCAGGTCCGAACGACTTTCGGCTGATTTATAAAAATCGAAAAGCTTATGCTTCTTTTTTGCTTTAAGTACATTCATAATCGCTTCTATTTTTGAACCAACAGAAACAATTTTTTTAGCAACAATTGTCTTGAATGAGTCAAGTGGTGGCGGTAGTTTTCTCAACTTTTTACCAACCACTGCCGCATACGCTTTTAAAAGCTCTGATGGCTCGTGTAAACGTTTATATGTCAAGTCTGGCTCTACATCTTCGGGCACTGCCCTTACAACGTAGTCAAACCCAGTTGTCATACAAGCAAGTTTTTGTGCTAAAAGCTTACATTCCTGATACTCAATAAGCTCTTGTGTAAGTAAATTTTTCTGCTCCTCGGCATCTTCATAAACTGGTAAAAGCGAAACTGTTTTAATATAAACAAGTCTTGCTGCCATTTCTAAAAATTCACTTGCAACATCCATATCCTCTTCCTGCATAGCGCGGACGTAGGCTGTATACTGGTCAACAAGCTCGACAATAGGAATGTCATAAATATCTATTTTATGCTTGGTAATTAAGTGTAAAAGCAAGTCCATAGGACCTTCAAACACTTCTAATTTATAAGATAATTTTTCCATAATTCACCTTTAGAGTGAGTGTATTCGAACCAGATATGCCCTAAATGCCCGATTTCACGCACCTTTTGTATTTTTTTGTCTTGATATACGCCAGTATAACTACGCCAAAGAAAATCCAAAATGCACGCAAACTCGGACATTTCAGGTTCTGCGAAGTTTAATACTTGCCAATTTTTTTTGTAACAAGGCAAAACTCGCAGGAATACTATCATATTTCAAGAGTTTTAACGATGTTACGGGGAAAAGTGACTGTATTAAACCATATTTGGTTAGAACACACTCACTCAAAATGGTAATGATGCAATTTTATAAATAAGATTAAACAAAAGACCCGATAAATAACTTAATGGGGTTGATAAAATTCCAGTGAAAAGCAACACAAAAAGACCTATCATTATATATCTTTCATATTGCATAATTTTGAAATAATACTTTGCAGGTAAAAGTGCAGTAGCAAGTCTTGAACCATCGAGTGGTGGAATTGGTAACAAATTAAACACACCAAGGCTCACGTTAACCTGTGCTGCATAATAAAAGAAAAATGCTATATATACAATACCCATATTCGTTGTGTTTATATTAGTTATTGCACAGAACAAAATCATATAAACAAACGCTTGTAAAATATTACATAAAGGACCTGCTAAAGCAACGAGTGCCATATCTCTTTTAGGATTCTTAAAATTTCTCATTCTCACAGGCACAGGCTTTGCATAACCGAAGCCAAATAAGAATATCATTAAAGCACCCATCGGACTTATATGCGCCATGGGATTTATTGTGAGTCTGCCAGAAAGTCGTGGTGTATCGTCACCTAATTTTACGGCAATAAAAGCGTGTGCAAATTCGTGTAATGGTAATGTGCAGAAAACTACAAACGCCATAGCACCCAATGAAATTATTAAATAAATAAAATCAGTCTGACCTGAAATTACCTGTCTTATAACACTAATCATTTGTTTACTCCAATTATTTTTTTAATACAACAATTCTTTCTATATCTTGCCCGTCTTTTATGAATTTAGCACCTTTTGCTGTTTCTAAAAACATTTCTAAAATATCTTTAGATTGATTTTCACCACATTCTAAAACCATTAAACCGTTTGTATTGAGAAACGGGAACCAATTATCTTTTAATGCTCTGTAAAACATCAAACCATCTTCGCCACCATCAAGTGCTAATTCTGGTTCAAATTGAACCTCTTGTTGAAGTGTGGGAAGCTCATCACTTTTTATATATGGCGGATTTGAAATAATAATATCTGCAAAAGGGAGACCAATTGGCGAAGTCGGGTCTAACATATCCTTCTTTAATATTGTAACGTTATCAGCCCAAAGCTCTTCTTTATTGAGTGTTGCATATTTTATTGCTGAATCAGAGATATCAATACAATAAACTTTACAAGATGGGAAAAGCTTTGCAATAGTTATACCGATGCAACCAGTACCAGTGCAAATATCATAAACAACCTTTGGCGGTTCTTTCTGGAATTTTGAATAGATATATTCCGGGATAAGCTCGGTTTCAGGTCTTGGAATTAAAACACCTTCACCAACCTTAAAATTATATTTATAAAATCCCCACTCGCCAATTATATACTGAAGTGGTATTCTGTTTTTTCGTTTTTCTAAACATTCATTAAAGAAGCTTATATCTAAATTATCAGTACTTTCATTTGCTCTTAAAAGAAGTTGTGTTTTGTTTATTTTAAGACAAAAATCAAACAACTGCTGAACATCAAACTCTGGGCTGTCACACCCAGCAAGTGAAAGTGTTTTTATTGAGCTTCTGTAAAAGGTAAATAAATTCAAGAGTTTTCCTCCGTATTTTGCTCAGTAGCTTCTACCTCCTGAGATTCAGAGTATTCGGGTAAAACTGCTTTAATAGAAGCAATACCAACTTCAATAATATCGTCTGTTGGCTCTTTTGTAGAAATTCTTTGCATCATAAGACCAGGGAAAGAAAGAATTTTTACAAAAACATTATCGTGACTACCTGCATATTTGATAAACTCATAGCTTAAAGCCACAGTTAATGGAACAATAAGTAATTTAATTGCAATCCAGACAGGTCTTATATCATCAATAGTAGGAAATACTACAACCAATACAGATGAAATAAATATGCTGATAATAAGAACAACAAAAATAAAGCTTGTGCCGCAACGTGGATGGAAGCGTGATTGTTTTTTTACATTTTCAACAGTTAAATCTAAACCTGCTTCATAACAGAAAATGCTCTTATGCTCTGCACCGTGATACATAAACACACGCTTAATATCTGGCATTAATGAAACAAAATAGAAATAGAGAACGAAAATCATCATTCTTAAAACACCTTCAAAAAGTGGATGAAGATTAGAAAGTGCATCTTTAAAAATATATTTATCAACAATATCTACTAAAAATGTTGGAAGATAAACAAACAAAAGGAATGAAAGACCAAAACCTAAAACCATTGCAATACCAGAAATTACTGCAATCATTTTCGGACCAAAATGGTCAGAAAGCCATTTGTCAAGCTTTGACATCTCTTCTTCTGGAATATTTTCATCATCAAGTCCTGCTTTTTCAGCAGATTTTTCAAGGCACTTAAAACCAAAAGTCAAAGACTCTATCATATTGACTATTCCTCGAATTAATGGCCAGCCTGCTGGTTTGAATTTATCTTTTAACTTTTTAACCTCTAACATTTCGGTTTCAATTTCACCACTTGGTAAACGCACAGACATAGCGGCACCTTTTGGGCCTTGCATCATAATGCCCTCAATGAGTGCCTGACCGCCTATTGAAACCTTCTTTTCTTTATTTTCAGACATCTAACAAATCGTCTCCTATAATATCGTTAATCAGATTAATGCTTTCGTCAACCTTTACTTCTTCAATCGGCAAAACGATTGTTACAGTTGTACCGATACCTAATTTACTCTGAATGTCGAGTGTACCATTATGCATTTTTACAAGCTCATCTACAACTGCAAGTCCGATACCAGAACCCCTTACCTGAATATTAGCCTTGTAAAACTTCATTTTAACATTCGGTAAATCTTCCTGAGCTATACCGCAACCAGTATCAAGAACCTGAATTATTAATCTTTCACCATCAATAAAAGCCTCAACGCTTACCATTCCACCTTGTTCAGTGTATTTAAAAGCGTTATCAAGTATATTAACAAAAACCTGCTTTATTCTATTAGGGTCAGCCATCATTGGTGCTGGTAAATCCGGAGCTGAATAAGTGAGTTCAATACCATCACGCTTTGAACGTTCTTTAAAAACAAATATTGTTTCATCGAGCTCAGCTAAAACGTCAATTTTTTCAAGTCTCAAAGAAAGTGTTCCGTTCTGAAGTCGCGAGAAATTAAGAAGCTCTTCAACTAATTGTGAAAGACGTTCTGATTCGCTGATGATAATATCTGTACCACGTTTTGTGAGTTCAATATCATCTGGCCCTAACTCACGAAGCATCTCACCCCACCCTTTTATTGCAGTAAGTGGTGTTCTCAGCTCGTGAGAAACTGTTGTTATAAAGTCATTTTTAATTTTATCGGTAGCAGATACTTCATTCAACATATTGTTTACTGAATCTGCCAATTCGTTGATTTCGTCTTTTTCGTCACCCTGAAGCTCAATTCTTGCATCAATATTACCTTGTGTAAATGCTTTTGTTGCATCATTAATTTTACGGACTGGTGCAACAATAGTTCTTACAAAGAATGCACCTGAAAAGGTAACAAACCCCAATGCTATTAAATATATAACAAAAACAATACCAACAAACGCGTAAATCTGGGCATCAATAGCCTTCAGTGAAGTTACAAAGCGTACAGCACCCTTGAAGTTACCATCAGATGTAGGAAAAACCATAGCAACACTCATAATATGCTCGCCATTTGAGTTGAAGCCCTTCCATCTGCTGATACCAGTCTTAGATTTCATAGCGTTATTTACATCTTCCATATTTTCAAGTGTATCCTGACCTTTAAAACCAGAAGATGAAACACAGACCGCGCCGTGCTTATCTATAACTACAACCTCAACCTTGGATTTATCTGAAAAGTTTTCAACGAATTCCATTGATTTTTCCTGAAAAGCTTCATCAGTACCATCTAAATATGGAGAAAAAAAGGTTATAACACTATCATTAGCATAACTGTATAAAGTATTTGAAGCGTAACTATTGTAATACCCCGCAACTGCAAATATACATACAGCAAGGATTATGAATAAAACAATCGCTGTAACTAAAAGTGTACTGGTAATCCAACGTTTTGTAATACCTTTTGGTTGAAAAAAGGTTTTTACACGTTCAAATTTTTCACGAATTAATTCCACTTATATCCCATTCCCCATACTGTAACAAGATGTTTTGGTATTGAAGGTTCATCTTCAATTTTCATTCTTAAACGGCGCATATTAACGTCTACTACTTTTTCATCACCGTAATATGATTCGCCCCATACGTGTTTTAAAATATCGTTTCTGCTCAAAGCTTTGCCAGGATTTGAGAAGAAATATTCCATAATCTGAAATTCTACCTGTGTTAACTCGATTTGCTCAGAATTTTTATAGAGTGCTCTGTTTCTTAAATTAAGTTCAAAAGGAGCTATTGAAATTTTATCGGTTGGCACTTGTTGAGTATTCTGATTAGAGTTCATAGCAACACGTCTGTAAACACTGTCAACACGAGCCATTAATTCTGATGGGGAAAAAGGCTTTGTAATATAATCATCTGCACCCATAAGGAGACCCGACACCTTGTCCATCTCCTGTGTTTTTGCAGTAAGCATTATAATTCCAACTGTACTACTGATTTTCCTGAGTCTTTTACATACCTCAAGACCATCCATATTCGGCATCATAATATCAAGAAGAACAACATCAAACTGATTTGGACGTTCTGTATATGTAAGTAATGCCTGTTCACCATCACAAGCTTCAGTAACTTCATACCCAGCTCTCTGGAGAGTAATCGCAATAATTTCTCTTATTGCTGCTTCATCCTCTGCAATTAAAACTTTTTTCATAATTTTTCTCACCTACTAAATCATAATAAATGAAGATTTTATAGTATTCTCGGTTATACCAAAACTTTCGCCATAAGGGGTAATTTCAAAAACAAAATCACCTTCGTTAGTCGATTCTAAAATGAAGTTATCATCATAAAATTCGTTAGCCTCTTTTGTAACCGCTTGTTTTTCAATAAATTTTATAGAAAATAATATATCTTCAATTTCATTTGTTGAAGCATTCCAGATACAGTAATTTGTCTGATTTTCTATTTTATCAAACTTAACTGTTACATTATCGCCCCAAGGGAAAACAAGAAGATATGAATGAACAGGATTATAAAATGTTCTGAGCACTTCATCACTTTTATCCCCCATTAAATTCAACCACTCGAGCATTGTAAAATTGTAAACAACACCTGAAATAACAATAGATGATTCTTTTTTATCACTGAAAAATTTTGTGGTAACAGGAATTTCAAAATTAGCATCATTATCAATATCCTGCGTAAGAAGCTTTGAGCTTCTTGTTGTTGTTTTTGCAGGTTCTTGTATAACACGTGCTGCTTTAGATGTAGTTAAATCCCACGAAATAACCTCTGTAAAAATTGATGTGTCACTTTTAAGGCAATCAATAAAAACTCTTGTGTATTCAGCATCACCTTGAGTAATAAAATCGTGATTGATTGCTGAAACTGATGTTATAGAAGAATCAAGTAACAACTCACTGAATTTGACTATTGTATTTGCATTATCGAGTGAAAATGCTCTGAAATAAGAATTTTGAACCTCACCCGCATCATCGAGATAAACAAGAGTTAAATCAGGGACACCATTTGAATTCAAATCAATGTATGCTTTTGAATTAAAATATTCATTTGCAAGTGTTTCGATTCTGAACTGACTATCACTTTCATACTTCACGCCATAAATTGTGAGTAATTTTGTAAGCTTATTGTCAAAAAGTGACCACGCTACAACTATTTCTGGTGAAGCATCACCATTAAGGTCAGGGAAAGAAACATCGTAAACACCACTACCTGAACCTTTAATGTCATTTATAAGAATCCATGTGTTTTTTACACAATCAAGAACAGCAATCCTTACTGATGTATCTGTTGAAGAATCTGTATAGAATACAAGTGCCTCTTCTTCACTGTCATTATCTAAATCATAAAGAACAAAAGCAGATTTGTATTCGCCCTTCACCGGTGTTTTTAACTGGAAAGTTTTGCCACTCATCAGTTTGTTAAAAGCCTCTTGAACTTCACCGCTTTTACCTGTAAGTGCTGGTGGCTTCAGAAGTGAATCTGTAGAAAAGAAATTGAGCGAACAACCAGAACTCAAGAGAAGCATCGAAAGAACAAGAACTATTGACAAAATTCTTTTAAAGTTTTTCATTTTATAACGACACCTCAACGGTATAAGTTCCGTAAATCCAGCAATTTGAACTTTTTACTGTTACGTTTGCAGGAACTGAAGTTGTCTGCCCTGCTGTTATATTAATATCAGAAATATCAATTTCAACGCTGATATCTGCTTCAGTGATACTTTCTAAAGCTTTTTCTGAACCAACCACAACAACTGACTTGTTAAGACCAGAAATTTTATAATCAAGATTATCAGGATTATTTACTTTGACTTTTTCGCTTGAGATTGTAAAGTATTCCTGAGAAATATCTGAAACATCAAGCTTTACAACAAATTTTTCTGTATCACTTTCATCCGACACTGGTAAATCGGCTCTCAAGAATTCAAACACATAGTTTGAAGGTGAAATTGATTTGAAATCAATAGTACCAACAGGGAATTCTGTTATTTTATCATATTCATCAACTGAAATATTGAAATAATCTTTAGATGGAGAAATTGTGTAGCTTAAAGGATTTAAAACATATTCGTCAGGTGCATTTTTAAAGAGAAGCGTTGTATTTACTTCTTTAACTCTTAAAACAGGGATTGTGAGAACAACTTTATCTACATCAGTTGTAACATAATTGAAATTTGATTTTCCATTTTCATCAAGAAGCATAACATCAACATCAGCAGACTTATTTGATGAAAGTGACTTCTGGAGTTTTAATCTTGCTACTGCTTTAACAATTCTGTTTATTTCCGTTGAAGGTCCTGTAACATTCACAGCAGTTTCTGAAAGGTTAATTTCGCCTGTTTTGAAGCCTTCTTCTACAATTTCAATATTATCTACAACAATATCAGGTTCTATAACCATCTGCACAGTTTTCGGAACATCAAAATATACATCTATACTCTTTTGTGAAATTCCTGTAACTGTATAATCATTGTTGCCAAAAGTCTGGTCAGACTTTAAAAGAAGTGTTCTTATACCCGCAGAGTCAACATTGTTTGTCTGAGCAAGTATTTTTATATCTTCTGGTTTTAATGATGAAATCTGATACTTCTTACCTTTAACTGTAACATCAACATAAAATTCATTATCACCGAAAACTTCAAGACCAAATTGTGATGGAACAGTATTATCTATTGTAACTTTTACATTCTGAATTGTTCTTGACATTTCAGGACTCACGTTAATAACAACTGCAAGCCAGATTATGATGGCAGCAATAAAAGAAAAAGCAAGCATCAATTTATCATTATGAAGTAAATCTGAAAACTTTTTATTTTTCACTACTACCACCTCTTATCTTTTTTCTCGATTTATCTTTTTTATCATTGTCACTTATAAGATTACTTAACAAAATTTCACGAAGATTACTTGTTTTAACATCACGCTGAAGTTTTCCGTTAATTGCAACTGAAATATAACCTGTTTCTTCAGATACAATTACAACAACTGCATCACTTTGCTCACTCATACCAATAGCAGCTCTGTGACGAGTACCTAAATCACTACTTATAGCGTTATTTTGTGTAAGTGGCAAAATGCAACCTGCTGCATAGATTTTTGCATCCTTAACAACAACTGCACCATCGTGAAGAGCAGAGTTTTTGAAGAAAATACCATTGAAAAGCTCTGTTGAAGAGCGTGCATCAAGAATAGTACCCGACTTTGTAACCTCGTTGAGCGGCGCTTCTCTTTCAAAAACTACCAATGCACCTGTTTTTGTTTCGCTCATTTCACCTGCTGCTTTACAGAAGTCATTTACTAAATCTGTAACAGCCTCCTGATAAGCACTATCGTTCTTAAAGCTGAAAAATGAGAAATCTGTAATTGACCTTCTGCCGAAACGTTCAAGAATATTACGGATTTCTGGTGAGAATAAAACTACGAGAATCAAAAGTGCATTCTGGAAGAGTGAAGAAAGAAGAAACTCACTCGCTTCCATATCAGTAAGTTTAACCAACAAGTAAAGCAAACCAAGGAATGCAAGACCTTTTATAAGATGCAATGAACGAGAGCCTCTTATAAATTTTATAGCTTCATAAATTATAAAGGTTACGAAGAGAACATCCAATAAATCTGATGTAAAATTGAAGCTTAATAATGCTTCGCCTATTCTTTTAAAAAACTCAACTAATTCAGTCATTTTTACACCACTTTCAACAAAATTTCCGTTCAAATAAACATACTACCACATATACTGTTTCATTATATCACACATTTTTATTTTTTGCAATTTTTTGAAGCAAATTTATTACGTATTTTACATCTTTTTTTGTATTAAATCTTGACGGACTGACCCTGACTGCACCAGTTATTTCTGTACCATAGGTTTTATGTGCTAACGGAGAACAATGAAAACCACCTCTCACAGCTACAGAGTTACTGTTAAGAAATGCTGAAACCTCTTCGCTGTGCATGTTTTTTATATTAAAAGCAATCAGTGGAGCCTGAGTTTTTCTGTCATATTCATTTTTATAAAGAATTATATTTCTTATGCCTGAAAGCTCATTAAACATTAATTCCATCAATTCACTTTCATCATTAAAAATATTATTAACTCCATAAGAAGATATTATTTCTACACCTTTTTTCAAGCCACAAATAGCAGGTACATTAAGCGTGCCACTCTCAAGTCTTTCAGGAAATGCTAATGGTTGACTGAAATTGAAGCTTTCTGTTCCTGTTCCCCCTTCAATTATTGTTTCTTTTACACAACCATCGTGTAGCACAGCACCTATACCCATAGGACCATATAAGCTCTTGTGTCCAGGGATACAGAGACAATTTATTCCAGTTTGCTTCATTTTTATTGGTATAACTCCTGCCCCTTGCGCCCCATCGACCATAAACAAAATATTATTTTCTTTTGCAATTTTACCAATATTTTCAAGTGGTAAAATATCTCCAAAAACATTTGAAACAGCAGTTGTAATTATAAGTTTTGTGTTACTTCTTATTTCTTTTTTCAAGTTAAAAAGAGTTTCGTCTTCATTTTGCGATACTGTAAAAACTGAAAAAGTAATCATTTTCTGCTCTGCTAATTTTATTACTGGTCTTAACACAGAATTGTGCTCAAGTGATGAAATAATAACGTGGTCTCCGCTTTTAAGAATGCCTTTTATAGCCATATTCAAGCTTTCAGTACAATTAGATGTGAAGCTTACATATTCACTACCATATCCATCAAAAAAAGAATTAAGAATTTCTCTTGCAGAGTACACAGCTAAAGCCGTATTCATAGACATATCGTGACCACTTCTGCCAGGATTTGCACCATACAAAGTAAAAGCTTTATTTACTTCATTGATAACCTCTCTTGGTTTTGGGTAAGTCGTTGCCGCATTGTCAAAATAAATCATAATGAATCCCCCAAATCTACTGTGCCAATAATTTTTATACCGTTTTTCTGCAGAATTCTGAAACATCTGTCATCAGGATTATTTACATATATAAGATACCCGCAACCTTCACCATCAGTTGGTTTTGGATTGCGGGTTAAATACGCCTTATATCCGTTTTTCTGCAACAAATCTCTACCTTTCATTGCAAGGGTAACGGAGCCTACCTTTATACCTTTTTTGCTCATAAAAAACCCTTCCATATTATATTGTTAAATCAATATATAATATGCAAGGGTTTAAATTTTGGTTATTTTTCTATAAGACAAACAGAATGGGCTGATATGCCTTCTTTTCTGCCTGTAAAACCTAATTTTTCTTCTGTTGTAGCCTTAACGCTAATAAAATCAACGTCAGTTTTTAAGGCTTTTGCAATATTTTCACGCATCTCAATAATGTACGGTGCAAGCTTTGGTGCCTGAGCAATTACAGTTGCATCTACATTAACTACTCTGTAACCTTTACTCTCTAATAATTCATTTACTTTAGTGAGTAAAACTAAACTATCAGCGCCTTTAAATTCAGGGTCGGTATCCGGAAAATGCTTACCGATATCACCGAGTGCTGCAGCCCCAAGTAAAGAATCAGAAATTGCGTGTAAAAGAACATCGGCATCAGAGTGACCTAAAAGACCTTTTTCGTAAGGAATTTCGACACCACCAATAATGCATTTTCTGTTTTCACTGAAAGCGTGAACATCATAACCGTGACCAATACGAATCATAGTTACTACCTCTTATTTAATAAGATTTTCAAGACAAGCAAGCTTAACAGAAACTGTAAGAACCTTAACTGCTTGTTTTAAAGTATCAGCATCAGGGAAAGTTGGAGCAATTCTTATGTTACTGTCACTTGGGTCTTTACCATAAGGGAAGGTAGCACCAACGTTTGTAAGTGTTACACCAGCTTCTTTACATAAAACGCCAACTCTTGAAGCGCTACCACCAGTAACGTCAAGGCTTATAAAGTAGCCACCGTTTGGTTCGTTCCATTCTGCAATTTCGAGACCACTTAAATCTGAATTTAAAGTATCTATAACTGCATCGAATTTTGGTTTTAAAATCTTAGCGTGCTTTTGCATATGTTCTTTGATACCATCAAGATTTTTAAAGTATTTAACGTGTCTTAACATATTGAGTTTATCGTAGCTGATAGACTGAACAGTAAGACGCTTCAAAATTTCTTTAATATTTTCTTCTGATGAAGCAAGGCAAGAAACACCAGCACCTGGGAAAGAAATTTTTGAAGTTGAAGTAACTTCAACAACCATATTTTTGTTTCTTTCTGGAAGAACAGAGAAAATGTTGAGTAAATCATCACTCTTTTCAGTTAAATCGTGAACAATATAAGCATTATCCCAGATAATTCTGAAATCATCTGCTGCAGGTGTTAACTCTGCAATACGTTTAACAGTTTCTTTAGAGAAAGTTATACCTTGTGGGTTTGAGTATTTTGGAACAACAAACATACCCTTAACCATTGGGTCTTTAATGTATTTTTCAATTTCATCAACATCAGGACCTTCATTGGTCATTTTAATGTTAATCATTTCGATACCTAAAGACTCACAAATAGCAAAATGTCTGTCATAACCTGGGCAAGGGCAAAGGAATTTAACAGTGCCTTGTTTACTCCAAGGTGTAAAGCCTGCACCTAAAAACATACATTGAGAAACGTAGTCATACATAAGTGAAAGGCTTGAGTTACCACCAACTATAACCATTTCTGGTTTAACATCAAGAAGTTCTGCAAAAAGCTTCTGACACTCCGGAATACCCTGAAGTAAACCGTAGTTTCTTACATCGAAGCCTGCTTCTGTTTTAAAATTACCATCTTCAAATACTTTAAGCATATCGTTAGAAATGTCAAGCTGGTCGCTACCCGGTTTACCACGTGACATATCTATATTAAGACCTTTTGCTTTAATATCATTATATTCTGCCAAAACGGCGTTATATTGTGCTTGTAATTCGTCTTTTGACATTTTTAAATAAGATTGATTCATAAATAAACTCCAAAATTAAAATGTGATTAAAATTCTG
>JAZNCY010000146.1:0-4035 GCA_045587825.1 Acutalibacteraceae bacterium | reverse complement strand
CGTGGTAATGAAGAAATTTCATTAAAGCAATATATGAGTTATAATGCTGATAGTAATAATCGTTACACATTTTCCGCCGATAACGATACTGTTTACTTTTCTGAAATTGAAACTGAAGTAGAAAACATTTATATTAATGTAATTTCTTCACCATATAAAAATACTCCTGTAAAAATAAAACTCAGCGATGAAGCGAATTTTATAACATTTGAAACTCCTGAAAGAATACTTTCAAGCGAAGTAAAAAAGAGTCAATATATAAACATTCACGCTTCTGATATTGTAAGCGGACTTACTGTTGATTTTGGTTTAGAAGAAGATGATATTTTAATTTTAGAGGGTATTTACTTAAACGCTAAAAGACCATTTGAAGTTTCACTTGTAAGAATTCTCGTAGTATTTGCTATTTTAGGTTTTTGCTATTTATTCTCACCAAAATCTGAGCTTTACAAAATGAAGCTGAAATCAAACAAAGAAAATTACACTGTTCTTGCAACGTTTGCACTTTGTGTTTTATGCAGTATTTTTGCTATTATAAGTATTTTAAATCCATTGTTTATTGGTTTTGATATTACACATAATGGTCTTGAACTAAAAAGACTACCTATGCAGAATCATAATATGTATGACGAATTAGCGTGTGCAATTCTTGATGGCAAAACGTATATTGATAACAATGACGTTCCCGACTCTTTAAAAGAGCTCTCGAACCCTTACGACACAACTTTAAGAGCATTCAAATCGCAACAGACTGGTGACAAATACCGCTGGGACGTGGCGTATTTTGATGGTCACTACTATGTTTATTTTGGAATTGTGCCGTTACTTTTAATGTATCTGCCATTCAGGTTGATTTTTAATTCCCCGTTCCCTACTGTTGTGGGCATAATAATATTCGCTGTGCTTTTCTCAATAGGAGCATATAAGCTTATAACTCTTATAGCAGAAAAGAAATTTAAAAACATATCCCTTGGCACACTACTTTTAGTGCTTATTACCTCAATAATCTCGTGTGGACTTATGTTTTTAGTTAAACGCCCTGATTTTTACGGAATACCAATTATAACTGGTATGACATTTTCAGTTTTCGGTATTTACAACTGGCTTTCGGGAATTTATAACGAAGAAAAAAGAAATTTAAGATTTTTCTTAGGTTCAATTTGTATGGCACTCGTTGCTGGTTGCAGACCACAGCTATTACTTTTAACATTCCTTGCAATTCCATTATTCTTTAAAAAATATATAATTGAAAAAGAATTTAAAACTAAAAAAGGCATTAAAGAATTAGCGTTACTGCTTTCGCCATATATTGTTGTTGCAAGTGGACTTATGTTTTACAACTTCATTCGTTTTGGTTCGCCGTTTGACTTTGGTTCAAACTACCAGTTAACTACAAACGATGTTACAAAGCGTGGCTTTAATATGGGAAGAACTGGCCTTGGTTTTTTCACTTATTTATTCCAGCCACCAGTATTTTCTGCAAAATTCCCGTTTTTAGAAAAGGTTACAATTAAAACAAACTACGTCGGCAAAACTATTGTAGAAAATTGCTTTGGCGGACTTATTACAACTACACCAATGCTCTGGTTTTTGGGGCTTTTGGGTAAAGCAAAAAACACACTTAAAGAAAAGAAGCTTTTAAGTCACACCATACTCCTGATTTTATCAGGCTTAATTATAGTTTTCTTTAACACTCAGGCTGGTGGACTTTTACAAAGATATATAAGCGATTTTGGATTTATATTCTTTGGTGCAGTTATTCTTATAATTTTTGCACTTTATGAAAATGCAGAAAGCAAAGGCGAAAAACATCTTTTAAATATTTTAACATTCTGTTCATCAATTTTTAGTATTTTTTATTCATTTGCTCTTGCATTTTCAGTTTCAGATGTTACAATAGATACACGAAATCCAGAGTTGTTTTTATATCTTTCAGAAATGGTACAATTCTGGTTATAAATAGAAAATCAATAAACAAGGAAAGAGAAAAATTTACTATGGCAAATTTCAAGAAAACCCGTTTAATGAAAACACTTTCATTAATATTCGCACTCACACTAATTGTAACAGCTTTTACAGGCTGCGGTGGCAAGGAAGAAGAACCAACCACAACTGAACCTACAACAGTTATTACAACTGAGCCACCAGTTGTTCACAGAAACCCATTAACAGGTGAAGCTGGCTACAACGAAGAGCTTATTGGCAACAGACCAGTTATGGTAGTTGTTGAAAACCACTCACAAGCAAGACCACAATGGGGCTTAACCTCTTCAGACATTGTTTTTGAAATGGTTGCTGAGGGTGGCATTACAAGAATGATTTTAATGTACGCAGATGCTTCACGTTTACCTGACAAAGTAGGTCCCGTAAGAAGCACAAGACATTACTTCTTGGATTTAGCAGAAGGTTATGATGCAATTTTCACACACTTTGGTCAGAGCACTTATGCAAAACAACAACTCCAGAATCACGATATTGATAATATTAATGGTTATTTTGATGGTAGCTATTTCTCACGTGATAAGTCAAGAAATGTTGACTCAGAGCACACAGCTTACACTACAAAAGAGTGGGTTACTAAGGCTATAGCTGACAAAGAGTACAGAACCACACTTAAAGATGGTTACACAGATGCATTCCAGTTTAACATTGACGGCGACAAGGTTTTAAAAGATGGCTCTTGTGTTACTGCAAAAGTTTCATTCTCAAGCAGTTACACTTACACATTAGATTACGATAAGCAAGAAAATGTTTACTATTCATCTTTAAATAGCAATCCTTTTATGGATAGCAACGGAACTCAACAGAATTTCGAGAACATTGTTATTCTTTACACAAATATTTCTGCTATTGCTGGCGACACAAAGAACAGAGTTGATTTTGATTTAAGTGAAGGCGAAGGCAGATATATCTCTAACGGCTCTTATGAAGATATCAGTTGGAAAAAGGGCGACAGTACAGATATGTTAAAGCTCTATGACGCAGAAGGCGAAGAATTAAAGCTCAACACTGGTAGAACTTATATTGCAATTTGCGATAATGACAGAGAAGCAGTAAATACAGTTTCTTAAAATAACATCACCCACAAAGCGATTTGCTTTGTGGGTGATTATTTTATTTAAGCTCTGCAATAGTTACGCCGTTTTCGCCTTCGCCGAAAGTGCCAAGGCGTGAGAAACGAATTCTATTGTCTTCTTTCAAGAATTTTGTTACAGCACTTCTTAATGCACCAGTACCCTTACCGTGAATAATTGTGCACTCGTTAAGTCCTGACATTACAAGGTCATCTATAAATCTATCGAGCACCAAAAGTGCCTCGTCAACCATAAGTCCACGTAAATCGCAACGATTGTTAATATCTTTACTCGCTCTGCTTTCAATAGAGTTTCTGCGATTACTTGTTTTAGGTTTTTCTTGCTTTTTAGCTAATAGTTTTAAAGTACTTTCGCTTACTCTCATTTTAAGCATACCAGCGGCAATTTCAACGTTACCTTTTTTATCTTTAAGAGCAGTAACAACTGCATTTTTGCCTATTGTCTTACAGTAAACGTTATCGCCAATTTCAAGTTCTCTTGGTAATACGTAATTTTCATCATCGTCAATATCCGAAAGAACTGGGTTTACTGCATCATCAATGGCGTTAAGATGGCTATTAACTGTTGAACGTGCTTTTCTTAAAAGTTCAGCCGCATCCTTGGTGGATTTAGTTTCTTTTTTGAGTTTTTCAATCTCAGCTAAAAGGGAATTAGCCTCTCTTCGTGCCTGCTCAACAATTCTTAAAGACTCGCCTTTTGCATTTTCAATTTCTTTATCACGACGAAGCTGTGCTTCATTCAAAATTGCACGGGCTTTTTCTCTTTCTGCATCAGCTTCTGCCTTCACCTTCTCTGCTTCTTGCTTTTCTTTTTCCATCTCGAGTCTGCTTTCTTCGAGTCTATCTACAACATTCTCAAAACGAACGCTTTCAGAAGAAACAAGGTCTTTTGCTCTGTTTATAATATTAGTTGCAATACCAAGTCTTTCAGAAATTGCAAA
>JAZNCY010000145.1:0-7209 GCA_045587825.1 Acutalibacteraceae bacterium | reverse complement strand
ATATGTGTGGTGTCGGTAAAAAACGACACCATTTTTCCTTTTTCTAAAAATTTCTTTACAAATTAATGGATATTCTTTACAATATGCATTGGTAAATAATGTATTTGCCTTACAACTAAATATAAACTGAAACACCTATTTATTAGTGCCCATAGTGAGCCGGAAATCACTGTACTGACCTGAAGAGTATCTGTCCGAATACTTGGTCGGGAAACATACGGACAATCAGTGCTTAAAGTTTAAGCCGTTACATAGTTTCAGTACAAACTGTGCGAGAAGAAGAAATGTCTTTTCGCTATTTGTGCTGTCTATGTGACGGTTTTTTTGTTTTAATTTGTAAACAAATTGTGAATTTTTCGAAAAGTACTCCTAAAAAGGGCTTTCTAAACGCTTACCCATTGAGGGGATATTTTTTCTCGTGTACTTTTACAATTGAATGACCGTCCGAAAGTGATATGACTTTGCGATGATATGAGCGAGGCGACGTTGCGGTGAGATTCCGTGGCAGGAACTATTTCGGGTGAAACGGCGATTAGGTTTTGTGGATGATGTAAGCAAGCCTCTTTAAAAAATGTAATTTGTTTATATTTGACTTGAAAGTATTGACAATTCAATATAATAACAATATAATATAAACAAACTGGAAAGGAGTGATAATGTGAAATACTATGAAGATTTTCTGAAACTTGGATGTTTTAGTTTTGAAGAGGCTGTAGATGTTGTAGGGTTGGAAGCAACTGCAAAATCATTATTGCAGCAATACACCAAAAAAGGATATGTAGTAAAGATAAAAAAGGGTTTGTATGCGGCTGTGAATCTTCTTGATAGAGAGCCTGTACCTAATAAGTTTGTAATTGCTACTAAAGTTACTGAAACGGCAGTTGTTTCACATCACTCTGCATTTGAATTTTACGGTTATGCAAACCAGGTTTCATATAATATGACAGTAACGTCTGAAAGTAAATTCAATGACTTTGATTTCAATGGTTTTCATTATACTCGTTTGCAACCAGCTGTAAGTTGTGGAATAGTAAATTATCCTACAGGTGAATGTGTAACAGATATAGAGCGAACTGTTCTTGATTGTATAAACGATTTTGAAAAGAATATGGGCTTTGAAGAATTGATACAATGCATATCAGCTATACCATTTCTAAACGAAAAAAAACTACTTACTTATCTCGAAGAATATAACAAATGCTTTTTATATCAAAAAACTGGGTTTATAATGGAACATTTTAAATATGAGTTTGATATAAGTGATAATTTTCTAAAAATATGTAAGACAAAATCGGGGAATAGTTCCAGATATTTAATGAAAGGAATAAGTAAAGATTATATGGATTTTAATAATAATTGGCATTTAACCATACCACATAATTTGTGGAGAAATATAGTAGGTGGAGGTGATGAAGATGCCGAAATATGAGAAGGCTTGGCTTGCTGTAAAAGCAAAAGAATTTGGTGTTCCACGAGATACTTTGGAAAAGGTTTACCGTTTAAGAGATGTTTTAAAATTCTTTGATGAAGTTCCTATTTTGAGAGAAAACCTAGCTCTAAAAGGTGGTACGGCAATAAATCTTTTATTTTTCAATCTACCGAGATTATCTGTTGATATTGATTTGAATTTTTGTCAAAACACCTCTAGTGAAGAAATGCTTACCACTCGAAAGCAGATTACAGAAAAGATTAGTAAATTTATGGTAGCAGAAGGATATACGCTGAGTCCGAAATCAAAAGCTCCTCACAGTCTGGATTCTTTTGTTTATGAATATATTAACGCCGGAGAAGTAAAGGATAATTTGAAAATAGAAATAAACTATTCACTTCGTTCTCACGTTCTGCCTACACAGAGAATAAAACTTCAATCAGATATGCTTGAAGGCGATTTTGAGGTGAACACAGTAGCACCTGTTGAAATTTATGCTTCAAAAACCGTTGCGCTTATGACTAGGGCAGCTGCAAGAGATTTATATGATATGAATTATATGATTCGTTATGGTTTATTTGACGATAGTGAATTGGAAAACTACAGAAAATGTGTTATTTTCTATCTTGCAATAGCAACAGAAACGCCACCGTTGAAACTTGATTTTTCTGCTATAGATACGATAACACCACATAAAATTACTACTGATTTAAAACCAGTAATACGCATCTTTGATGTGTTTACATTAGACACAGCGAAATCAACTGTACAAAAATTCCTTAAGGATAATTTAAACATAA
The DNA here is from genome assembly GCA_045587825.1 of Acutalibacteraceae bacterium. Lineage (GTDB taxonomy): Bacteria > Bacillota > Clostridia > Oscillospirales > Acutalibacteraceae > DTU089. The sequence goes on along the minus strand of JAZNCY010000145.1, from coordinate 4,980 downwards.
ACGAAAAAGAACTTGAGTTTTTAAGGAAATTCAAAAGAGGGTATTATCGACCTGAATTGCTTTTCGATGAAAAAGATATATTAGAGCGTGTGTCAAATCATCCAATGGCAAAATGGAAAACAAGCAGAAATCTTGACCGCGGTGCAAGGTAATATAAAAATCAAATATTGTGTATTTTCAATTTAATTGAGAAAAGAAACATGTCCTCATACTTGCAGTTTAAGTATGAGGATTTTTATTGCAAAAATTCAAGTAAAGGAAGTGAAATTATGTTATAGCAAATATGTGAAACAACTATTCAAATATTAAATTAAATTTTATAACGAAAGGGAAATTAAATTGATGACAAATGAAAAAACAGAATATCTTAATCCTAAACTGTTGCATCCGTTTGAAAATAATCCGTTTCAGAGTGTTGATGAAAGTGAATACGATGAGCTTCGTGCCAGCATTATGGAGTTCGGAATTATCACACCACTCATTGTTAATAAGTCTGATAACGGTTATAAAATAATCTCTGGTCACAGACGATGGCAAATTGCAAATGAATTAAATCTCCAAGTTGTTCCGGTTTATGTAAGAGAATTTTCAAAAGAAGAAGCGATAATTAATTTTGTTGATTGTAACCTCAGCCGAGAAAAAATCTTACCGAGTGAAAAAGCTCGTGCATATAAAATGAAACACGATGCAATTAAAAAACAAGGAGCAAGGACTGATTTAACTTCGTCACAAGTTGGGACGAAGTTCCGTAGTGATGAAAAGTTGGCAGAAACAATGCCCGATTCAAGAATGCAAATTCAGAGATATATCCGTCTTAATAATTTGCAACCGATTCTTCTTGATATGGTGGATGAAGGCAGAATTTCTTTTACACCTGCAGTTGAACTTTCATATTTAACGGAAGAAGAACAGTGCAATTTAATTGAAACTATTGACAGTGAAGATTGTACTCCGTCGCTTTCACAAGCTCAGCGTATGCATAAGTTAAGTGATGAAAAGAAACTTAGTATGGATGCTATCTTTGAAATTATGCAAGAACAAAAAGCTAATCAAAAGGAGTATGTAAAGATTCCTGTTGTAACTTTTAAGAAGTATTTCAAGAAAGATATGCCACCTAAAAAGATGGAAGAAATAACAGAAAAAGCTCTTGCGAGATATGCTGTGTTTCTTCAAAAACAAAGACAGTGGGAACGGTAAAAGTAGTGGCATCAGTCTTAACAAGCACTGAATTTGAGTACTCACATTTGCTTGTTGCGACTTTTATGCTGTGGCAACAGTCTCAACGAGAATTGGATTTGTATATACACAAATTCGCTTGTTAAGGGTTTTGTCCCCCCTAACACCCCGACAGAAATAAAAACAAAAACTTAAATAAGGAGGAATGATAATGACAGAAAAAATAATCTCCATTTGGGAGTATTTTAAATTAACTTTTCATAGAATAATGGATAACACACGGGCAGAATTTAATCCATGGAAAGTTGATAATGCTAATGAATATTTAATTAATGGTGTCCGTTATAAAGTTATAACTTGTTTCAGTGAAACAGAAAACAAAACTATGAAAGAAAAAGTATCAGCTTTTATCGGAAGCGATTTTGCACATTTGACAAATACCGATGATATAAATACACTTAATACAGAATATGTAAATTCGACTGCCGGAGAAGGGAGGATAAATGCAGTCAGATAATTTAGGTATAACAGCTATCTATTGTCGCCTGTCCCGTGACGATGGTACTGAAAGTGAAAGCAACTCAATAGGTAATCAGAAAAAATTACTTTTACAAAAAGCAAAAGAGTTAAAATTCACCAACACAAAGTGCTATGTTGATGATGGTTATACGGGAACTAATTTTAACCGTCCGGGTTTTCAAGCAATGCTTGAAGATATTGAAATGGGTTATGTTACAACAGTAATGGTAAAGGATTTATCAAGACTTGGTCGCGACTATGTTTCGGTTGGTCACTATACAGATAACTTTTTTCCTGAACATAATATCAGATTTATAGCAGTCAATGATATGGTTGACAGTAATGACGGTGATAATGAAATTGCACCATTCAAAAATATTATGAACGAAATGTATGCAAGGGATATTTCAAGAAAAGTCCGTTGCTCACATCGTATAAGAGGTAATCTCGGTGAGCCGTTATCTCAACCGCCGTATGGGTATATGAAAGACCCACAAAACAAAAAGAAGTGGGTTGTTGACCCTGAAGCTGCAGAAGTTGTTAAAAGCATTTTTTTGATGTGTATTGAAGGTAAAGGTAACGAAACTATAGCCCGTATTTTACAGGAAAAGAAAGTGCTGGTTCCAATGGCATATTGGCAGAGTAAAGGTCTTAACAAAGGCGGTAAGAAAACTCAGCCTGACCCCTATAAATGGTGTAAATCAACTGTACAGAAAATTCTTGCACAGCAAGAATACTGTGGTGATGTCATTAATTTCAAAACTTATTCAAAGAACTTCAAAAACAAGAAAAGACTTCTTAACCCAGAAGAAAATTGGAAGATTTTTAAGAATGTCCATGAGCCGATAATTGAAAGAGATACTTTTGAAACTGTTCAGAAGATGAATGCTAAGGCAAAACGTAGAGCACCTAATCCCAAATACGCAGAAAAGAATATGTTTTGCGGATTGTTATACTGTGCAGATTGTGGAAGCCCATTGTGGTTCAATGTTAATCATCCTAATACTGACATTAAGTATTTTATGTGTTCTAATTATAAAGGTCGCCGAGGAACTTGTGAGGGGACACATTATGTAAGGGCAGATTCCTTGGAGCAGATAGTGATGCTTGAGCTGAGAAATCTTGCGAGTTTTCTTATTGAAGATGAAGAAACCTTTGCAGAGATTCTTGAAGTAAAGACAAACAAAATCATTATGGAACAACGCAAGTTTCTTGAAGGTAGTATTGATAAAGCAACAGCAAGAACCAAAGAGGTAGCCATAATGTATGAAAAACTCTTTGAAAAGCACATTAATGGAGTGGTTAAAGAAGAAAGTTTTATGCAACTCTCACAGAAGTATGAAACTGAGCGTGATGAACTAAAAGTTAAAATCAAAAAATATGAAGAAGAACTTTCAGAAATCAAAAATCTTCGTACAAGCAAAGAGCAATTCACAATGGCAATCCGTAAGTTTATGCAGATGGAAACGCTGACACCAGCACTCTTAAAAGAGCTGATTGAGAAAATTGAAGTTCATTCTATTGAGGGTAAAGGTAAAAACAAAACTCAAAGAATAGTAATTCATTATCGATTTGTTGGGGTAATAGAAAATCCCACAAAAGAGGAAAACATAGTTCTTGAAGCAAGACAAGGCGTAGCCGTAGAATATCACATGGTATAATAAAAAAGAGCAGGCTCAAAACCTGCTCGATACATAACAAATTTAACTATGAGGAAATGAAAAAAGTGAGTATTCATTTGTGTTATGAATACTCACTATGGTCCGAGTGACGAGACTTGAACTCACGACCTCTTGACCCCCAGTCAAGCGCGCTACCAACTGCGCCACACCCGGAAAAGTGTACCTAAAAAATAGATAACGCAATGTATATTATCACAAAATCAGATGTTTTGCAATAGTTGGATTTGAAATAAGTCGGGGAGTGTCTGAAAATGCGAAATCAGAAAAATTAACGGTCGTAAGTGCTAAAAAAGAAAAAACGGGTGATTGTTTGTTAACAAAATATGTATTTTAAGTTGAGATATACAACAAATAGTATGAAAAATGGACGAAATCCAACAAAAAGTGGGGTTTTTATTGCAAAAGTAGACAAATTTTAAAAAAATATTGGAAAATTTACAAAAAAGTCTTTACAAATGGAAAATTGTGTGATATATTATAAACAAGAAATCCGAGAGGGTTTCGAAATCTCCTTTTTATTTCATTATAATTCTCCCCCAAAAACTAAGCGAAGCGATGAGAAGAACTCCCAACTTCTCATCGTTTTCGCTTTTTTTATATTTATACATTTTGATTTAATTCTTATTAAGCAATATAAACTAATTTTGTTGGTGATATTTGCTAAATATTGTGCAAATAATCAACTAAAATGTATGAATTTTGAATTTTTAATCAAAAAATATAGACAAAATGTTGTTTTTTTGTTAAAATGTATATTGAAATAGGTATATTATCCCCTGATATACTTGATTACCCAATAAAGATATACTTTGTCGAGGTGTGTTATGAAAACAATTTCTTTGAAAAAACCTAAGGCTGAAGGTGAAAATCGTAAAAAGATTGACATCAAAAAGCCAAACGCTGAAAATCTTAAAAAGATTAACATTTTAAAGAAAAAAGGTAATAGTGCAAAGCAGACCCGTGAACAGCAAGAAGAGGGTCTTCTTATCAAGAATATGATTATAATTGCTATAATCGCTATGTATTATGCAATTAACAAGGGTACCAGTGGTTTAGTTACTGAGGGTATTATTATTACAGTAGCTGTAGCAGTTGTTGTAGGTGTGTTCTTCCTTCTTAAAAAGCTCAAGGTTAAGATTTATGCACGTGGTGCATTGATTACAGCGGCACAATTACTCTTGATATTTGGTATTTCGTTCTTTGGTAAGAGTCTTACAGACGACTTCATTCTTTATGCAGTTAGTGCTGTTATGACTGGTATTTACTTCAGACCGTCTTACGTTGTTATTCAGGCAGTTCTTCTTAATGCATTCTTATTATTTGTTAAGTTATGCAGACCAGAGATGTTCGGCTTTAACCCTGATGATATTCCAATGTGCTGGATTTGTTCAAACGCTTCAATGATAGTTTGCTATATGATGGTTAACCGTGGTAAAACTCACATTGAAAGAGCACAGAAAGAAGCAGAAGAAACTGCTAAGCTTTTAGGCGAACTTGCAAATATTCAGACTCAGCTTTCAACAAACGTTTCAGATACATATCACGAAATCATCAGCCTTACAGCTGCTGGTGAATCAATTCAACAAGCTGGTGACAATCTTCA
>JAZNCY010000144.1:0-6220 GCA_045587825.1 Acutalibacteraceae bacterium | reverse complement strand
CGAGAGATTGATGTTTGAAACAGTTGTTAAATTTAAGTCACCAAAGAGTGAAATGGTAATTAAAGAAGATGCCGAAAATAAAGATGGCTTTAACTTTGTTGCAGGAAAAACTGTTGACTTTGTTAATGAACAAGCTTTCTTAGGCACCGTTCTTGCTCACTGTGATGGTGGTGTGCCAAATATGATTTTAGAAATTGACAAAATGGATGAATTCAACTTTGGCTATCTTGTATATTTCTTCTGCAAGGCTTGTGCAGTTTCGGGTTATACATTAGGCATAAACCCATTTGACCAACCTGGTGTAGAAAGTTACAAGAAAAATATGTTTGCTCTTTTAGGCAAACCAGGTTATGAGTCTTTAGGCGCTGAGCTTAAAGCAAGATTATAATTTTAGTAAATAAGCTGAAGACAATTCAGCAAAAAAATAAACGGAGGTAAACACTATGGTTTCACTTATTATCGGCAACAAAGGTTCCGGCAAAACAAAAAAACTCATTTCTCTTATCAATGAGGCTGTTGACAAATCAAACGGAACAGTCGTTTGTATTGAGAAATCACCGTTACTTACTTACGAGGTAACTCACAAAGCAAGACTTATTGAAACAGAAAGATATGGTGTTGAAGGCGTAGACGCTTTTTATGGTATGATTTGCGGTATCATCGCTCAGGACCACGACATCACAGAGATTTTTGTTGACGCTACATTTAAAATCGTAGGCAGAGATTATGAGGCTTTTGCAGACCTTATTAAAAAGGTTAGTGATATTTCAAAACTTTCAGAAACAGACTTTGTATTCACAGTTTCAGAAGATGAAGAAAAACTTCCTGCAAGACTCTTTGAGTATGCACAAAAAGCTTAATTAACTTAGTAAGATTCGCCTGTCTTTATGAGATGGGCGAATTTTTTTGAAAAAAATAATAGTTTTTCAAATTATATATTGACAAATCTACTTTATTTTACTATAATATCAAGGCGTATTGAGAGGTAGTTAAATGATTATTGAACTTGAGTCTATATTTAATACGGATGGTTCGTCTTATGAATTTGATTACGAACTTTCGCTTTCACATATCAGCGTTTCAGGTGTAAATCCACTTAAGTCACCTGTTAAAGTCAAAGGTATAGTGAAAAATAATACTGGCATTGTTACACTTGAGGCTAATGTTGAGCTTATATATTCAGCTTCTTGTGACCGCTGTGCCGAGGAAACTGAGAAAACATATAAATATGATTTTTCTCACAACTTAATTGCATCTTTAAGCAACGAAGATAATGACGATTTTCTTGTTGTAAGTGATATGCGCCTTAATTTAGACGAGCTTATCGAAGAAGATGTTAATTTAGAATTACCAACCAAATTCCTTTGTAATGATGATTGTAAGGGCGTTTGTGTAATGTGTGGTAAAAACCTTAACAAAGACCAATGTGACTGTAAGAAGCCAATAGACCCACGTCTTGAAGGTTTGCTTCAGTTTTTGGAATAAATTTAATTAGTAAATAAAACATTTATTGTTAAAACATAAGGAGGAAACTTAAAATGGCAGTACCAAAGAGAAGAGTTTCAAAAGCAAGAAGAGACAAAAGAAGATCAAACGTATGGAAAATGGATGCTCCACAGCTTGTAAAATGCCCACAATGTGGCGAATACAAGAGAGCTCACAGACTTTGCACAGCTTGTGGTTACTATAACGGCAAACAAGTAGTAGTTGTTGAAAAATAATTATTCTGTGCGAAATTTAAGTTGATTTGCTTTCAGGGGCGGCGAGAAATATCTCTCCGCCCTGTTGGAGTTTAAATTTGTTCTTTAAGAAGGTGAGTAAAATGTCGGTAATAGTAACTTGTGTCGAAAATAATTCCTATGGCGAAAAAGCGGGGATTTTAAAAAATGATGAAATCATATCAATAAACGGCAGAGAAATTACCGATGTTTTAGATTATCGTTTTGCAATTCAGAATAAAAAGCTCTCAATTTCTTTAAAACGTGGTTTAGAAAATTTAACTGTTAATATAAGAAAGAGCAGTGAATTTTCTGATATAGGGTTAGAGTTTGAAACCTACCTTATGGACAAGCAACATTCCTGTAAAAATAAATGCATTTTCTGTTTTGTTGACCAGATGCCTAAAGGACTTCGTGATACGCTTTATTTTAAGGATGATGACTCTCGTCTTTCATTTCTTTTTGGTAATTATATTACACTTACAAATCTTACCGAAAAAGAAGCTGACAGAATTTGCGAGATGCACATAAGCCCTATAAACATTTCTGTTCACACAATGAATCCTGAGCTTCGTGTTAAAATGATGAAAAACAAGAATTCGGGTGAATCCTTGAAATTCATAAAGAAGTTTTATGAAGCTGGAATTTTAATGAATACTCAGTTGGTTCTTTGCCCAGGTATAAATGATGGTGAGGAATTAAGCTATTCATTATCAGAACTTGCAAAATACAGTCCATATATCAACAGCATTGCAGCCGTTCCAGTAGGTCTTACAAAATATCGTGAGGGTTTAGAGCATTTAGATACCTACAATAAAAAAACGGCCAATGAAGTTATTGATATAATAGATGACTTCAACGCTCATTATTCATTCTTTAACAATGGTAAAATCTTAGCTTTTGCTTCAGATGAATTTTACCTTTTAGCTGAAAGAGAGTTACCGGCTGAAGATTATTATGGCGAATACAGTCAACTCGATAACGGCGTTGGTATGTGTACACTTTTAAAAAGTGAATTTATAACTGCTTTAGAAGAAACAGAAGCAAAGATACTTAATCGTGAAATTACCATAGCAACAGGTGAGTCAGCTTATTCACTCTTATGTGAATTTAAAGAAAAAACAGAAGAAAAGTTCAATGGTTTAAAGGTTAACGTTATAAAAATAACTAATGAATTTTTTGGCACAACAGTTACAGTTGCAGGGCTTCTTACAGGTCAAGATTTAAAAGAACAGTTGAGTAATATAAATTTAGGTCAAGAACTTTTAATTCCACGTGTTTCTTTAAGGAATGAAGGAGATAAATTCCTTGACGATATGACATTGGAAGAGCTCTCGGAGGATTTAAAAATTAAAGTTACACCCGTTATAAACGATGGGTATAAATTGTTAGAAAGTATTATAGGAGGTGCTTAAAAATGGCGCAACCAGTAGTAGCAATAGTGGGCAGACCAAACGTTGGTAAAAGTACACTTTTCAATAAGCTTACAGGTAAAAGACTTGCTATTGTAGATAATACACCAGGCGTTACAAGAGATAGAATTTTCGGTGAATGTGAATGGTTAGGTCATAAAATGATGCTTGTTGATACAGGCGGTATTGAACCATATTCAGACGATATTATTCTTTCACAGATGCGCCGTCAGGCACAGCTTGCAATAGACAGTGCAAACGTAATTATTTTTGTTACAGACGTTCGTGATGGTGTTGTTGCAACTGATAGCGAAGTTGCTTCGATGCTCCAGAAAAGTGGTAAGCCAATTGTTCTTTGTGTAAACAAGTGCGACAAAATCGGTGAACCACCAGCAGATATTTATGAATTTTACAATTTAGGTATCGGTGACCCGTTCCCAGTTTCATCAGTTCACGGTCATGGTACTGGTGACTTGCTTGACGAAGTAATTAAGCACTTTCCAGAAGAATATTTAAGAGATGGCGAAGATGAAGACGATTACATCAAAGTTGCAGTTATCGGTAAACCAAACGTTGGTAAATCTTCACTCGTTAACAAAATTATAGGCGAAGACAGAATGATTGTTTCTGATATTGCGGGAACAACACGTGATGCAACTGACAGCTTCGTTGAGAATGACTACGGCAAGTTTATGTTTATAGATACTGCAGGTCTTAGAAGAAAATCAAAGGTTGAAGATGCAGTTGAACGCTATAGCGTTTTAAGAACAGATATGGCAGTAGAAAGAGCAGATGTCTGTGTAATTATGATTGATGCTTTAGAGGGATTTACCGAGCAGGATAGTAAGGTTGCTGGCAGAGCTTTGGAGCAGGGTAAGGGTTGTATTATTGCCGTTAATAAGTGGGATGCTTACGAAAAAGATGGCAGAACAATGGACTCATACCGCAAAAAGCTTATGAATGACTTTTCATTTATGTCTTTTGCACCAATTATTTTCATTTCTGCAAAAACTGGTCAGAGATTAGATAGACTTTATGAACTCATTAAATTCGTTGATACTCAGAATGCTATGAGGATTAAAACTGGTCAGTTAAATGAAATATTGGCAGCTGCAACTCTCAGAGTGCAACCACCAACAGATAAAGGCAAGCGCCTTAAAATTTATTATATGACTCAGGCTTCAACAAGACCACCAACATTCGTGTGCTTTGTAAATAACGAAGAACTTTTCCATTATAGCTATCAGCGTTATTTAGAAAACCAGATTCGTGAAGTTTACGGACTCGAAGGTACACCAGTGCGATTTGTAATCCGTGAGCGTGGGGAGAAGAAATTTTAATTCGGAATTCTTCTACAAAGTGCTGAGTTTTGGAAGCCTTACGACTTGATTATAACTTGATTATAATTTAATATGAATAACAAAAACTACATTCTTTCATTTTAACTTTAAATGATAGAATGTAGTTCTTTTTATAATATTATAATGCCAACGCAGTTCCTTAGTTATTCTCTATTCACTATTATCTCTTATCTTGAGCAAAGCGAATAAAATTGCCCTGCAATTATTCTACAACCACTCCTTCTCTTGCTCTCTTCTCTGCAAGTTCTTTTACAATTCTTTCTTTCTCTTTACCAGAGATTTTGTAGAAGAACATTGGAATTGCACAGAGTAACATACTTACACCTGGTACAATTGAAACGAGTGAGAACATACCAAAGTTCTGCATTTTAGTAAGGTCAGTTGCCGCAACTATTGCAGTAGAACTTAACATGTTTTCAGGCTCTAAACCAATTAACATATAAGCAATAATAATACCACTTGTTGCAAGTGCATTACCTAACTTATTAACAAAGCCCTGACACGCAGCACCAAGACCGTTATCTCTGAAACCAGTCTGTAATTCAATAAGGTCAAGGCAGTCACAAATCATAGCACTTGAAACTACGTTGAGAACACCTAAAGGAATACAAGAAATAAGAATGAATGGAATACAAATGTAAAGATTTGCAGTATACCAACCAATAACTGTTGTGAAAATACTTGCAACAAAACCAGCAAGACAAGTTGTAATAACTATTTTCTTATAGTCAAATTTCTTCATAAGCTTTGGCATAAAGAGCATTGCGCCAAACATACCAACTATTGCACATACCTGGAAGATTGTTTTTACAGAAGAAACACTTGCATCAATTGCCGCAGTTCTTTCTGCTGGTGTCATACCAGTAAGGTCAGGACCAATATAGAAAGCGTATCTTGCAACGTGAACAGCTGCAGCCTGAACCATATATCTGCCACTTGAAAGAACACCCATAGCAACAACAAGCATTAAAGGCTTGCATTTAAAAATTCTTGCAAGGGTAGAAGGTTCGCCAGGCTTTCTTACCTTTGCTGGAATTCTTACTCTTTCTTTAACGTGGAAATATGAGTTTGTGAAAAGAATAATACCGATAACTGAAACAACAATTGAAATAATTAAATACTTTGATTTGTTATATTCAATAGGGTTGCTTGAGTCAATAACTAATGGTAAAGCAAGACCAGCAACTAAGAATAAAACTTCAGGAACAGCAGTACCAATACCATTAAGGATTTTTGCGAATGAAATAACCTGACCACGTTCTTCTGCATCAGGAGTCATAACATTAGGTAAACTCCACATTGGAACGTCTGCCATTGTGTTAAGCATACCCCAGAGGATATAAATAATTGCAGCATACACCATTAAGCCGTTTTTATTTAAGTCAGGGCAGAAGTACATTAAAATTGTAAGCACTACAAGAGGTGGTGCAGAGTAAATTATAAATGACCTCATTTTACCTGTTTTTCTTGAACGTACGTCTGCTAAAATACCCATCATCGGGTCGTTAATAGCATCCCAGATTCTTGCACCAAGCATAAGCACAAGAATGAAAACTAATGGTAACTGTAAAACGTTAACGTAGTAGTCACTTATGTAGCTTGACATCATAGTGTAAATCATACCTTGACCCATAGTGCCAAGAGCGAACATATTAAGCTCCTTTTTAGGCACTTTGTAGGCTGTTTTTTCTTTCATATAAACCCTACTTTCTCTAAAATTGATTTTTTA
>JAZNCY010000143.1:0-1667 GCA_045587825.1 Acutalibacteraceae bacterium | reverse complement strand
AATGAAAGAATGTAGTTTTTATTTGCATTTAATTATAATCAAACGCAAAGCGTTTCCTTTAATTCCGAATTACGCATTACGCATTCCGAATTAATTGAGTTGTAAAACTCTTTCTGCTCCCAACATCACACCAATTTTCGCACTATGGAAATTAAGTCCACCCTGAAGCCAGACTGCGAATGGTTCTCTGAGTGGTGCATCGGCAGAAAGTTCGATTGAAGAGCCGTTTGTGAATGCCCCCGCTGCCATAATAACCTCACTGTCATACCCTGGCATTGCCCAAGGCTCTGGCACTACGAAGCTATCTATTGCAGAACCACTTTGGAGTCCTTGACAGAAAGCAATTAACTTTTCAGGTGTTTGAAGCTTTATGCTCTGAATAATATCTGCTCTTGTTTCGTTTGAGCTTGGTGAAACCTCATAGCCCATTTCTTCAAAAAGAGATGCGGTAAACACTGCGGTTTTAAGCGCTTCGCCCGTTACGTGCGGTGCTGAGAAAAGCCCCATAAAAATATCACGTGTATTACCGAGAGTAGCACCAACTTCACGGCCAATACCAGGGGTTGTCATTCTGTATGAGCAAAGTTCAATTAAATCTTTTCTGCCAGCTATGTAACCACCGCATTTTGCAATACCGCCACCTGGGTTTTTTATTAACGAACCAGCGAAAACATCAACACCGATTTCACCTGGCATAACTTTTTCTGTGAATTCGCCATAGCAGTTATCAAGAATAGTAATAGCTTTACTATTTTGTTTTGTTATATCTACAATTTTCTTAATTTCTGTTGAAGTCAAGGTTGGTCTTAAAGAATAACCACGTGAGCGTTGAATATAAACTGCCTTATAGTTTTCTTTCTTTAATTTTTCTTGTAAACCGACAAAATCAACTGTGCCATCTGGTAATAAATCTAAAATGTCAAACTCAACGCCAAAATCTTTAAGTGAGCCCATACCCTCGCCTGTAAGACCTATTACAGAATGAATTGTGTCGTAAGGCACACCTGTTGCAGAAAGAACTTTATCACCTGGTCTTAAAACGCCGAAAAGCATTACAGCAAGTGTATGAGTACCACTTGCAAAGCTGTGTCTTATAAGTGCATCCTCTGCACCAAAAATCTCGGCTGTAACTTCGTCTAAAACCTCACGTCCTCTGTCGCCGTAACCATAACCAGTTGAAGCAACAAAGTGAGATTCACAAACGCCGTGATTTATAAATGCTTTAAGCACTCTTTGTTGGTTATATTCTGTTATTTCATCAATAATATTGAATTGCTCTTCTGCTTTTTTTAAAGCCTTTTTTGAAAGCTCATTTATCTTTTCACTAAACTCAAAAAAACTCATTTTATAACTCCGTTTCTAAATATACATTCCCGACTTTTATAAAGCCAAGTTTCTTGTAGAATTCTTCTACGTCTTTTTCACACCACAAATAAATATCAGTTACGTTATCTTTCTTAAGTTCTTCAATTAACTTATAAATAGTAGCCTTTGAATAGCCTCTGTTTCTGAAACGTCTTAAAGTATAAACACCTGAAATTATTGCAGTATTTTTAAAAATCATTGGTGCTGTAGCTATTGAAAGATAAATCTCAAATTGGTTTAAAGCAACTGCTTTTGCATCACCATTTACTATTTTCTTTGAAAAATCGCAGTACCACAAATCA
>JAZNCY010000142.1:0-12272 GCA_045587825.1 Acutalibacteraceae bacterium | reverse complement strand
CCCAACTTTTTCATAAGTTCTTTTGTGAAAAGTGGATTCTGAATTAAAAATGGACCCAAAAGATATGTTCCAAAGAAATTATTTCTTTTAACACCTTCATTTTTACTATCAGCAGAAGCGCCAAAACCTTTTTTCACAGCAATAAATTCGTCGTTTTCATCTATATTATAGGTGTGTGAAAATCTGCTTGTGTAACCGACAATATCTATATTTTCATATTTACCAACAAAAAGTGAGTTGTTTCTTTTTGGAATAGTTCTTACTGAATTAAATGAGAAGATGTTAAGAGCATCAATTTTTGTACCATCTGTATTTTCAATATACTTACCAAAAATCTCAAACGCATTACCAGTTGTTAAAAATACAACGCCTTTATCAATAAGTGATTTTATTCTTTCTTCGTAACCCTTTAAGCGTGAAAGAATTCTTTCTTGATTTGATTCACTACAAGAGCCGATATAAACCATATCAACGTCTTCAGTTAAAAACTTTGGTTGTTCTTTTATTGGTGTTTCAATGAATTCTGCATCTGGTAAACACAATTTAAAATAGCGCATATTCGCCTTGTCACCAAAAAGGCAACAAACCTCAGGGTAAAGAATTTCGATTTTCATTATTGTTTACCCCCATTCTCATTGAACGCTTTAAAATCCGCTATAATTTTTTCTTCTACCTCACACGCTAAATCGTAGGTTGAAGTATCGTGAAGAAGATAGAACTTTGAAACGTTTTTATCAATTAACTTTATTGCTTTGAACTCATCTTCTTCACAAAGAATTTTTTCTTCTGGAAGACCTGCAATTAAAAGTCTTAATTTATAGTCAAAGCATCTTGGACCTGCTAAAATAACCTGCTTCATTTCAGGTGTATTCAAGAATTCAAAGTCTGCATCATAAATCCAGCCAATAAACTCTGAAGAGTCTTTTCTTTCAAAAAGGTCATCAATCATAATAAATACTGATTTTTCGCCTTCCTCGTGACCAACAAAATCAAGAGTTCTTGAGCAAGAAACTGAGTTCTGACCTTTAGCCATAGTACGGATAATAGCTGTGTTACCAACCTTACCCTCTTTATAACGAGTTTGGGTAACGCTGATTTTACGAAGATAATCTTTAACCTTTTCAGTATCAACGTTAAATTCATTCATTAAAGAAATTGCTGCAAGTTCATTATAAATATTATAAAGAGCACGGTTTACCATAGGGTAAGTATCCTCTTTACCAGCAATACTTACTGTTATTGACTGATTATCATAGTCAATATTTGTAAGGTGATATTTTGCTTCATAAGATTTGAAATCACAATTAGGACAATAAGCGTTACCTATATGGTGATATCTCAAAAAATTGAATTTCAATTTCTCGTTACACTTTGGACAGAATGAAAAGTCATTAATTAAATTCACACATTCCGTAACATCTGTAGGGAGTTTGTCTATTGAAAAATATACTCTTTCGTTATCCTTAAGAAGCTGTGAAGACTGTAAACAATCAGCATTAAGAATAAGCTTTGTAGTTTTTGGCACATAGGTGTCTAAAATACTGAAAATATATTCAGGGTGAGCGTTACGCTTTATTGAATCTCTGAAAAGATTTGTAACAACAAGATAATCTGGCTTTATAAATGGCAAAATAAGTCTTGAAAAACGCTCGTCAACCTCTAATGCCAACACGTCAATTTTAGGTTTCCCAAACACATTTACGCTATGAGTCAATGCAGTTGCAACACCTGTGTTGATATTCGAGCCATATCTGTTTGAAACTACCTTGTAGCCACTTTCAGAAAGAATATCCGCTACCATATTTGTTGTTGTAGTTTTACCATTTGTACCTGTAACACAAAGCACGTTAGGACTTTTCTTAGTTTGTGCTAAATAATCAGGGCAGATTTTAAGTGCTAAATACCCTGGAAACATTGTTGCATTTCTTTTTAAAAGCTTTAAAAGGATATATGCAGACTTTGACGCCCACAATGCTATAAAATATCGTATTCTGTTCATTCGTTATCTCCTTCTAACTGAGATGTACAATTAGGGCAACGTGTTGCTTCAATATTAATTTCACTCTTACAGAATGGGCAAACCTTTGTTGTAGGTGCTTCTTCTACTGGTGCTTCTTTACTTTTACCTATATCACGAATTCTATTAATACCCTTCACCATAAGGAATACAACAAAAGCAATAATAATAAAATCAATTACAGACTGAATAAAAAGACCATAGCTCAAAGTGGCTGCCCCTGCTTCTGTAGCAGCTTCAAGACTCTCATAAGTATTGCCATCAAGTGCAACAAAAAGCTCTTTTACTGAAACCTTACCAGTAATAAGCGTAATAAGTGGTGTAATGATATTATTTACAAGTGAATTAACAATAGCAGTAAATGAACTACCTACAATAACACCGACTGCAAGGTCGATAACATTACCACGTGATATAAACTCTTTAAATTCTTTTACAAAGCTTGAACCTTTTTTCATCTCTTTTTGTAGCTCCTTTTTTAATTTATTTTCCATATCTTTTTTCAAAGCAGTTTCAACATTAGTCTGAATATCTGCCATTTTTCACAACTCCTTACAAAAGTTTGATATATTATAACATATTGCACAATAAATTTAAAGTATTTTATTTCAAATTCAATAATTTTTTTGCGATTTCACCGCCAAATTCGCTTGATAATTTACTTTTTCGGGTGTATAATTATAAAAAACTGACAAGGTGGTGTTTCTTTTGGTATTAGTTGCTGATATTGGTAACACAAATATAACACTTGGTATATATAAAAACGATGAATTAATTTTCGTTTCAAGACTCGCAACTCAACGTCACAGAACAAGTGAACAATATGCTATTGAGCTTAACGCTGTTTTCAATTTAGAAAACATAAATGGTAACTTCGAGGGTGCTGTTATCAGTTCTGTTGTTCCTGAGCTTACCCGTGCTTTTAAAGATGCAATTAAAAAAGTTGCAAAGGTAGAGCCACTTGTTGTTGCAGCAGGAATAAAAAACGGTCTTAAAATTGCTACCGACAATCCAAAAGAAGTTGGTGCAGATTTAGTTGCTGGTGCTGTTGGCGCTATTTCACAGTACGAATTACCCTGTCTTGTTATGGATTTAGGCACTGCAACAAAAATTTCTGTTATAGATGAAGGTAACGTATTTTTAGGTTGCACAATAGCTCCTGGTATTGGCATTTCTTTAGATGCATTATCTTTAAGAACATCACAATTACCAGCTATTGATTTATGTGCACCAGAAAAAGCAATAGGCACAAATACTATTGAGTGCATTAAATCAGGCACAGTTTTAGGTAACGCCGCTATGCTTGACGGTATGGCTTCACGCCTTGAGAAAGAATTAGGCAAAAAAATTAAAACAACTATTGCAACAGGCGGTCTTTCTAAAGAAATAGTTAACTGTTGTGAAAGAGAAATTGTTTATAACAAGAACCTTATTTTAGAAGGTCTTTTAGTTATATATAAGAAAAACAGGTCATAAAACAAAATTTAAAATGCATTGTATCCCAAACGGGAACAGTAGCAAAGGAGAAATTTTTATGAACAAAAAGAAAAAACTTAATCGTCTTGTGATTTGCGCATTCTTTATGGCATTGACAGTCGTTATGACATTCACACCATTAGGCTACATTCCAGTAGGCGTAATTTCAATCACAACAATTCACATTGCAACTATTTTAGGCGCTTGTATTTTAGGTGTAAAATATGGCGCAATTTTAGGTGGTACTTGGGGTGCACTTTGTATTGTAAAAGCATTTCAGGAGCCAATCCCTGGCAATATCCCATTCCAGAATCCTATGATTTCATTAGTACCAAGAATTATTGTTGGTATCGTGGCTGGTTTAGTTTTTGTTGCACTTTCAAAAACTAAACTCAAAAAACCAATTTCTTTAGGAATTGCAGCAGTTGCCGCTACACTTACAAACACAGTTTTAGTACTTACAGCATTAACACTTTTCAATGGCTTTGAGTCAATTACTGCAGGTGTTACAACTGCACTTGAAACAATCTTCTCAGTTTTAATCTCTGTAAATGGTGTTATAGAAATTATTGCTGCGTTAGTACTTGTTCCATCACTTTATATGGCTACAGAAAAGTTATTAAAGGATAAAATCTGAATTTAAAAAACCTGTTTTTCCAAAAATCAAAACAAAAAATCTCCACGAAGCAAAAGCTTCGTGGAGTTATTTTTTATTTTCCTTCTACTACAAAAGAGCCGCCACCATTATTTGAAGTTGTCAACTCAGGGAAGTAGGTGTAAGGTTTAAATTCAATTGAATTTAAAAACTCTATTGTTTCTTTTTCAGCTTCTTCAACAGTTATATCTCTTGTAGTTGAAAAGTCAAACTGATATGTATTACCACTATTCTGGAATACTAAAGAAACTCTTGTTTCACCATTATACTGTAAAGTTACAACGTTAATTTTATCATTTACAATTTTGTTATCATAACTATTTTTCAAAATTTTATATTCTTCTTCGGTTTTGTCTTTCTGACCCTCTAATGCATCATAAACCTTTTTAATTTTAGTAACAGCCTCATCAAGAGTTTCTTCTAAAATCTGAATTTTGAGTGTTGACTTTGTTTTCTTATTCTCAAATTCACCACGGTCATTAACTGCTTTCCAGCCATCAGGTAAAGTGAAGTAATAAGCATAGTCTTCTATAACACCGTTTTCTTCAAGCTGACCAACAAAACCCTGAATCTCAGTTACATATTCACCATTATCGTCTTTAACCTTTTTTCCATCTACATCGGTAACGTAAACAATTAATTCGCCGTCTTCACTTAAGACTTTCTTGCCATTTTCATCTGTTACAAGAATATATTCCGAATCCGTTGATGGATTAACATAAACATCTTTATTACAAGAAGTAAAAACAACACTAAGAGCAATTACTGCTACCATTAAGAAAACTAACATTTTTCTTTTCATAGAACATCACCTGTTTTAAAATTACAGGGGTGGTTACCCACCCCTTTATTAAACGTCAAATTTATTGTGCCTCTGTCATAGTTGCTTCAACAACTACTTCTGTTGTTGTATCTAATGGACTTGTAGGATTTTCATTAGTCCAGTTAATTTCGTAATAAGCTTTATCTTCAAGTGTAAATAAAACTGAAAGGTCGCCGTGCTGCTCAAATGTATTCTGACCTTTAGCAGAAACCTTTACGTTTGCAGGCTTGAAGTATTCAAGTCTTGTGATTTCATCTGTAAGACGGTTAACTGTTGCTGTAATTCTGCAACCGCTATAGCTTACTGTGTAATCCTGCAACTGAAGATATGATTTTGTTTTTGCAAATTCTTCTGAATTTAAAATATCTTCTTTATCACGAAGCGAGAATGCATTACCAAGAATTTCTTTTGCATCAACTTCTGCTACGTCGTCAAATTCAATAGTAATAAAGTACTCGTCGCCAACCTCAGTCATTGTTGCATATTTAATGTCATCAACTGTAAGCTTTGAAGCGAAGCTTTCACCTTTAACTAAAAGAACGTCTGTGTTATCAGCACCGAAAGCTATGTCACCAGATTCTTCTTCGATATTTTCTAACATAAGGTCTTTAACAGCTTTAGCAGCATCGTTAATAGCAGAAAGTGATTCATCAATTGCTTCTGCATCTTCCTGACCTGCTTTTGTTACCTTAAGACTGTCATTTGGAACGTTTAATTCAAAACGATAATACATAGCAGGTCTTTCTGCTTTAATATCGTTCACAAGTTTATTGAAGTAATTTAAAATCTCTTCACTTGATTTATCAACAGGAGTTGCACTTTCTGTATATTCTACAGGCACGGTAGTCTGAACTTCAACTTCTTCCCCTGAAGATGATGAACAAGCTGTAAGAGAAAGTAATGAAGCGCTCACAACTAAAAGTGCTAAACCTAAACTTAAAATTCGTTTCATAAAGGAAGTACCCCTTTTCAAAATAATTTATTATATAACAGAGTAATTATATCACAAAAATAGTTTTAAAAAAACAATATTTTAAGATTTTTTAATCTTTGTCAAAATAGCACAAATACCCACGCTTTCTTTTGTTGCTAAGTAACAAGTATTGACTTGAACGCAATTTATCATTATAATTATAGTAAAATTGAAATCAACCTATAAGGCGGTGTAAAAATGGGTGCCATTTTTAAAAGCAAACGTAGCGGTATATTTTTATTATGTATAATTCTCGCAACCGCTATTTTTGTTGGTGTTGTATGCTTCGTAATAAATGATAGAAATCAAAAAATCATAAATGGCGACACACTTTACGAAACAGAAAAAATCGAGGAAACCGAAAATAAAGAAAACAATTTACCAGTTTTCAACGAAGAAGAGGTAATTGACACCACAATAACCTATGAAGAACAATTACCTGTACCCCCCACTCCTGGTACTCTAAACGAACCTACAATTATAACAATTGATGACGATAACTGGAATTTAACTCTTGTTAATACAGGTTACAGAATAATCGACTCTTACAAGCCTGATTTAGTTTATGTCTGTGGTTCTTCTGAAAGACTCGAAAAAAAAATTGCAGAGCACTACGAAGCGATGTATAACGCCGCTAAAGAAGATGGCGTAACACTCACACCTTGCTCTGGCTACCGTTCTTATGACAGACAGAAGAATAATTACAATAATAAAGTTGCTTATTATGAAGATTTAGGTTACACCAAGGATGAAGCATTAGAAAAAGCTGCAACAATTATTATGCCGCCAGGAAGCAGTGAGCACAATTTAGGTTACGCTATGGATATTGTGTGTGTTGACGAGTGGTTTGAGGACACAGATGAATTCAATTGGTTAATGGAAAACGCTCAGGATTACGGCTTTATTTTACGTTACCCAAAGGATAAACAAGATATAACAAAGGTTACTTATGAGCCTTGGCATTGGCGTTACGTTGGAGTTGAACACGCTAAAAAAATGAAAGCCACAGGGCAAGTTTTAGAAGAATATTTAGGAGTAAATTAAGATGTATAAATTAAGAGTAGAAAAAGCACACGGTGATTACGATTACGGCACAAGTAAATTTTTAGGTGCACCTACAATGCCTGAAAACTGGCTTTCTGATGGCACACTTTCTGATGACGATTTTTTCTTTTGTCAAATAAAGCTTTCTGAATTACGTGAGCACACAAGCTGCACACTTTTGCCACCTAAAGGCTTTTTATATATCTTTCTGACTATTCAGGAGGATGGCACATTTAAACCTAACGTAAGATTATGCGAAGAAGAGCCAGACACTCTTATTGATGACTTTAATTACGGCTTTGACTTTTTAGGTGATACCGACACTGAATACTCAATAGATTTCAGTGGCACAAGCACTGACACAGAAACAGCGCTTTTTATTGAAGAAAATGAAAACTACATTCTTCTTCAATATGACCCACTTGATGACAATATGCCAGAGTTTTTACAGGAAACTGAAAAACAAGCTATATTCAGAATATCAAAAGCTGATTTAGAGAAGCTTGATTTTTCGGGAGTTAGTTTTGAGTTGAAGTAAATAAATGCATAATTATAAAAACAAAAAACTACATTCATTCATTTAAACTAAAAATGAATGAATGTAGTTTTTGTTATACACATTTAATTATAATCAAGGCGCAGCCTTCCAAAATTCTTAATTCTTAATTCTCAATTCTTAATTTCAATGTACTGCTTCTGCACAGGATCATATTTATAAACAGCACCTTTTCTGAATGCACAAGTATAATTTGTTTCTGTGCCGTCCTGCTCATAAATTTTTATTATATAAACCTTTTTGCCGTCAACGGCCTTCACAGTAGCACCACTTGTTACCATTACATATTCTGTAATTTCTTTTTCAAAACCTAATTTATCCTTAGAACATTTTTTGAACATTTTTTGGAGTGCTTCGTTGTTTTCTTCATCATAAAACAATGTTGTTTCCTGAGTGGTTGTCTGCTCCACTACCTCAAATGCACCGTTTTGAGTTAATAAAAGATATTTATTACTTGCAGCATCAAATTTAAAGCAATCATAACCAGCAATTGCAAAAATTGCGCTTGGCAATTCAGAACCCTCTGTTAAAAAGAGCTCTATTCTACAGGCGTTTTCGTCATTAACCTGACACTCGCTCAATTTCATAATATACTCATTAATAGGTTTTGAAATCCCCAATATATCGTTACTGTATTGCCCGAGCATTTGTGCTGCAACACTTTCATTTACAGTCATAGTACCAAATTCATTTGATACATCAACAACAGTATCCGCCGTTTCTAAAGCGTTATTTTCTTTATATTTTTTAACGCCCATTGCAATAGCAAAAAGAATTGCAGAAACTACTATAACAGCAATAAAAATTGTAACAATTTTCTTCAATTAACTCACTCTCCTGACTATATTAAACGATTATAGCAAATTGAAACTCTACAACCATTATAATATACAATTGCAAGAGTAGTTTGTCAAGTTACACCTATTAGGAATCATTTGGATATTTTCAGATACTTTTCTTTTGTTGCTATTCCACCACGAATATGCCGTTCCTCTTTGTTTTTTTCTAAAACCTGCCGCACCTCGTTATAAAGTGCAGGATTAACCTTTTTCAAACGTACTGTTACATCGGTAAAAACTGTAGATTTTGAAACACCAAATTTTTTACCAGTCGCCCTGACAGTTGATTTAGTTTCTGCTATGTATCTGCCAAGCTCCACCGCTCGTTCATCAAAATGACCTTTTATATTTTTATCATAATTAAATGTCATAATGCACCCCCTGTTACCTTGTTAAAATTTATGCTTCCCCTTGATTTTTTATTACAAAAAGCAAAAAATTCTTTACACAGATTTTCAATTGTGGTATTATCAATACATAAATTTTAACGAAACAGGTGCTTTTATGATTAAATTTGGTACAGGTGGTTGGCGTGCTGTTATCGGTGATGATTTCACACGCGAAAATGTTCAATTAGTTGCAAGTGGTATTTTAAAATACGCTAAAGAGCTTGGCAAAACAGACAAGCCTATTATTATTGGCTATGACAGACGATTTTTGTCTGAAAGTGCAGCAAAATGGGTAGCTGAAGTGCTTGCTGCTGGTGGAATTGACGTGTGGTTTTTAAATCGTTCTGCCCCTACTCCTCTTATAATGCACACAGTTAAAGACAGTGAGCTTTATTTTGGTATTGAAGTAACTGCAAGTCACAACCCTGCAAATTATAACGGCATTAAAGTTATTGTAGACGAAGGCAGAGATGCAAGTCAGGAAGTTACAGGAAGAATTGAAGAGTTAATTGAAGACACAAGCTCGGTTGAAGCTATTGAATTTGACAAGGCTGTTGCAAGTGGCAAGGTGTTATATCTTCGCAATCCATTCAACAAATTCCTTGACGATATTTTAGCACTTCTTGATACAAACGCTTTAAGAGAGCGTGGACTCCGTGTTCTTTTTGACACAATGCACGGCTCAGGTGCTTATCCGTTACAGGTTATTTTCCACACAACACGTTGCACAGTTGACACCATAAATCTTAATAAAGACGCTTATTTCGGTGGTATTATGCCAGCACCAACAGAGCAGACACTTTCACCTTTAAGTGATATGGTTGTCAAAGGTGACTATGACCTTGGTATTGCTATGGATGGTGACGGCGACAGACTCGGTATTATTGACAGAGATGGTACATACATTAACGCTAACGAAATTCTTTGTATGCTCTACTACTATCTTGTAAAATACAAGGGCTGGAAAGGTGGCGTTGTAAGAAACCTTGCTACAACCCATATGTTAGATAAAATTGCCGAAAGCTTCGGTGAAAAATGCTACGAGGTGCCAGTTGGTTTTAAATATATCTCTTCAAAAATTGACGAAGTAGATGCTGTTCTTGGTGGCGAATCTTCTGGTGGTCTTACAGTTCGTGGGCACATTCACGGTAAGGACTCAGTTTACGCTGCTTCACTCTTTGCAGAAATGATAAGTGTTACAGGTAAATCACCTGTTGAAATTATGAAGGAGTTAGAAGAACAATTCGGCGTGTTCACAATGGTTGAAGATAACCTTGTTTTCGCACCTGAATATAAAGAGACTGTAAACCATATTATTATGCTCCAGAAAAAGTTACCTGAATTTAAAAATAAAGTAACCCGTGTTAATTACGAAGACGGCTGTAAGGTTTATTTTGAAAATGGTGACTTTGTAATCTGCCGTTTCTCTGGTACAGAGCCACTTCTCAGAATTTTTGCTGAAAGTAATAATAAGGCTACAGCGAGAGAGTATGTTGATGCTT
Organism: Acutalibacteraceae bacterium; assembly: GCA_045587825.1. Classification (GTDB taxonomy): domain Bacteria; phylum Bacillota; class Clostridia; order Oscillospirales; family Acutalibacteraceae; genus DTU089. The sequence continues at coordinate 1,998 of JAZNCY010000142.1, read as the reverse complement.
TCAGAGTTTTTCTTAATCTTTAAAAGTTTAGGAAGTAGGAATTAGGAAATAGGAATTAGGAATTAGATAAAAACAAATTAACAACTACATTCTATCATTTTTAGTTTAAATGAAAGAATGTAGTTGTTTTTATAATATTATAATTGCAACGCAGTTCACAATTTTCAATTCCGAATTACGAATTACGCATTCCGAATTAAATCCTCACTCCCCCACGCCTTACTAAAATCGTATCATCACCTATCACAACAATATCTTTAAAGCAAATTACAATTTCTTCGCCACGACCTAAAAAACCACAGACGCCGTGACCACAAAAGACAATTATGCTCACAAGACAGCCTGTGCAGGTGTCTATTTCAACATCGGTAACGCAACCTATTCTTGAGCCATCATCAACATTAATAACTTCCTTTGAGCGAAGGTCTGCAACTGAACATTTCAAAATAATCACCTAAATTCCAAAATCATTTTCCATAAGTGAACATCTGGTGAGTTTTTCGAGTCCGTATTTTTTTCTTATTTTATCTCTTGCTAATTCTAAACGTTCTTCTTTGTCGTGCTTCTGGTGCTCTTCAATATCAAAAAACGAAGCCTGACTAAAAACCCCCGATGAGTCAAGAAGCTTTGTGCCTGTAATGCTCAACGCTCTTATAGGCTCGTTTTCAATATCAACATTTTCTTCAATCAGCTTAATTGCTTCTTCTGCTAAGTCGTAAGCTAAATCTGTTGGTGCATCAAGAGAACACGAGCGCATTACAGTTTTCATTTTAGTATCTCTTATGCCAACCTGTAGCCCTGCGCATTGAACATTGTGCTTTCTGAGTCTTGCTGAAACTTTATCTGAAAGAAAATAAACACAGGTGCGCACGTCTGCCATAGTTTTTAAATCAATCTTAAAGGTCATACCATTCCCTATTGATTTATATGCATCACGATATTGAAAATGCTTAACCTTGCTGTAATCGTAACCATTGGCATACTGAAAAATTGCCTTACCCTGAACGCCTAAAAGATTTTCTAAAACGTCCTCGCCGATTTCTGCAATATCACCTATTGTTTCAACCCCGAGTGTTTTTAATTTCCCAGCAGCTTTTCTACCCACTGTAAAAAGCTCCCCTGCTTTTAATGGATATAAAAGCGTTTTGAAATTCTCTTTTGTTATAACTGTTACTGCATCAGGCTTTTTATAGTCGCTCCCCATTTTTGCAAAAATTTTATTGTAAGATACACCCACAGAAATAGTTACGCCAACTTCTTTTTTTATTATTTCACGAAGCTCGTTTGCTATTGTTTCGCCACTTCCGAAAAGTTTTTGCGAACCCGTTACATCAAGCCAACATTCATCCATTCCAAACGGCTCTACTAAATCAGTATAACGGCAATAAATATCAAATATCTTTTTTGAGTATTCTTTATATTTATTATGGTGTGGTTTTACTAAAAGCAAATCCGGACACTTACGCTTTGCCTGCCATATAGGTTCGGCAGTTTCTACGCCATATTTTTTCGCCTTTTCATTTTTGGCTAAAATAATGCCGTGCCTGTATTCGGGGTCACCACAAACAGCAAAAGCATATTTTTTGAGTTCAGGATTCATATCCGCTTCAACTGATGCAAAAAAATTATTGCAATCACAATGAAGTATGACTCTCTCCATTTTTACAGCTCCAAACATTTGTTTGGTTTATGATAACACAAATAAATCCTTTTGTAAAGTATAATTTTTAAAAATTTTATTACAATTTTTAGTAATCGTTTACTTTTCTTTGCTTTTGTGGTTTAATAATTACAATACATTTTATTTACTGTAAGGGGTAATTATGATTATTCTTATGCTTTTAGGTGCGGTGATTTTTTCACTTGTAGCCTTTTTTGTTTATAAAAAAGCTAAAACTTTTAACAGTGGCAAAGAACTCACGTTTGTTGTTTTGAGTTTTCTTATTTTCACTTTGGGATTAGAACTCACAATTTTCAATGTAAATTTTTATAATACAC
>JAZNCY010000141.1:0-3617 GCA_045587825.1 Acutalibacteraceae bacterium | reverse complement strand
ATTTTTGTTTTGTATTATTCACTATTCATTATTCATTTAAAAACGGATTTTCAATGAATAATTGAATTTCCTTTTACTTTACTACTATAACACTTGTAAAGGAGGCGGTTTTATGAAAGAAGTACAAGTAAATGGTTGTATAGAAATCCAATCAGAACTGACACTCGATGAATTTGAAAAGCAATTCATTGAATTTATTGAATCTAAAGGTTGGCTTTTCGGTGGTAGCTTTAAAGAAATTGTTGATGGTTATTACATCAATGCTGATGGAACAAAGGGAAAAAGCGTATTTGAAGAATAATTTCATTTTGTATTATTATCCATTTTCTAAAAACACAACTTCACTTTAATCCACCCCATATTTAATTACACTCTTGCAGTATATAATAAATTGTGCTATCATTTTTTCCATACTAAATTCAGACACTAAAACACCAAGGTGATTATATGAAAAAAACTTATGTAACATCAATGCCAAATCATATAGGTGCATTTTTAAAAGCAAGTAAATGTTTCTCTGCTTTAGGTATTAACATCACTCGTGTAAGCTACAACAAAGCAGTTGATTCACACACACTTTTCATTGATGCCGAGGGTACAGAAGAACAATTAAACAAGGCTGATATTGAACTCAAAAAAATTGGTTATTTACAAAGCAACCAAGACAAAACAAGTGTTGTGTTGATTGAGTTTTGTTTAGAAGATAAACCAGGAAGTGTTACAAATATTTTAACACTCATAAATGACTTTAATTTCAATATTTCTTATATAAGCTCACAGGAAAACGGCACAGACTACCAACAATTCAAAATGGGATTATATGTTGAAGATTCAGATAAAATTTCAGAATTTCTTACAGAAGCAGAAAAATTGTGTAAAGTACGTGTTATAGATTACAACAGTTCTGAAAAAGTTTATGACAACAGTATTTTTTATAACACTTATGTTTTAGGACTTTCTCAGACTATGGGGCTTTCCGAAGATGTAAAGCGCGAATTGTTGGTTCACGTTAACCTTGCTATGCAGACACTTGACGAGCAAGGACTCTCACCTTACAGAACCTTTGACAGTATCAGCAAATTTGCAGAACTTTTGGGAATTTCAAAAGGAAAAGCATTTTCACCAAGAATAAGCACACACAAAATAACAGATAACACTGAAATAACATTGATTGAACCACCTTGTGGCAGTAATACAATAATTATAAAAAGCAATAACGAAATATTATTTGTTGACAGTGGTTACGCTTGTTATAGTGAAGAAATGCTCGAAGTTTTTAAAAAGTGCATTCCGGATTTTGAAAGCATCAAAAAAACTATTCTCGTTACCCACGCCGACGTTGACCACTGTGGTTTGTTACCGATGTTTGACGAAATTATTGCGAGTTCTAAAACTGCACATTGTCTGAAAAACGAATTCCTCGGTAAAGATGGTTACAGAGAAAAAAATCCTCTCCACAAACCATATATCAATATATGCAAAACACTCACCTCTTACAAAGCTGTTAACCCTAAAAAAATTAAAGTGATGTGGAATAATATTGAAACACTCAGCGAGCCTTTAACACAAATCGGTTTCTTCGATTTTGGGGAATTACATTTTGAAGTGTACGAAGGCAAAGGTGGTCATTTACCAGGTGAAATTGTATTGATTGATTACACTCACCACATCGCAATTACAGGCGATATTTTTATAAACACACACGGTTTAACACCACAGCAAGCAGAATATAATCAATATGCACCAATTTTAATGACTTCTGTTGACACAGACCCTAAGCTTTGTGCAGAAGAAAGAAAAGCAATTATGCAACGACTTGGCGTTGGACAGTGGCAGATTTTCGGTGCTCACGGCTTCAAAAAAGATTATTCTGTTAACTCATAAAAATAAAAAGAACCAATGCATTCCTATGATGCATTGGTTGTTTTTTATTCTATCTCTTCAATATCATAAGGTGTTGTCTGGTAAACGAAATAGTTAAGCCAGTTAGCATAAAGAAGTGTAGCGTGTGAACGCCATTTTGCAGGTGGCTCTTTTTCGGGGTCATCGTTAGGGAAATAATTTTCTGGAATATTTGGGTTAATACCAGTAGCTAAATCTCTTAAATATTCATTTTTAAGAGTATCTGCATCATATTCCGAATGACCTGTAACAAAAATCTGTTTACCATTATCAGTTGTTACAATATAAACGCCAGCATCTTCTGATGAAGCAATAATTTTTAATTCTGGAACTTTTTCAATATCCTCGCGCTTTACAGTTGTATTTCTTGACTGTGGAACCCAGAATTCATCGTCAAAGCCTCTTAAAAGAATTGATTTTTTATAATCTGCTGTGTGTTTATAAACACCTGAAAGCTTTTGTGGTAACGGATATTTTTTTACTCCGTAATGGTAGTAAAGACCAGCTTGAGCACCCCAACAGATATGGAATGTGCTTGTTACGTGAGTTTTACTCCATTCCATTATTTCACAGAGCTCATCCCAGTATTCAACTTCTTCAAACTCCATTTTTTCAACAGGTGCACCAGTAATAATAAGACCGTCAAATTTTCTGTGTTTAACATCTTTAAACGTCTTATAAAACTCAAACAAATGCTCCTGAGAAGTGTTTTTTGAAGTATGTGATTCTGTATGAATAAACTCAAACTCAACCTGTAATGGTGAGTTACCTAAAAGTCTTGAAAGCTGAGTTTCAGTTTCAATTTTTTTAGGCATTAAATTTAAAAGTAATATTTTAAGCGGACGAATATCCTGAGTTATAGCTCTTGTATCCGTCATAACAAATATATTTTCTTCAGCTAAAATATCAACTGCTGGAAGTCCGTTTGGAATTTTTATCGGCAAACTATTTTGCCCCTTTCATTTATAATAACGGCGTAGCCCCGAAATTTTTAATTTTTAATTCTTAATTTTTCATTGACTTAAAGCCTGCTTTAAGTCTTCAATAAGGTCTTCAGCATTTTCGAGTCCGCAAGAAAGACGAACTAAATCTGGTGAAACACCTGCTGCACGGAGTTCATCGTCATTCATCTGACGGTGTGTTGCACTTGCTGGGTGTAAGCAGCAGCTTCTTGCATCGGCAACGTGAGTTTCAATAGCAATCATTTTAAGTTTTTTCATAAATTCTTCAGCAGCTTTTCTTCCGCCTTTAACACCGAAACTTACAACACCGCAAGTACCATTCGGAAGATATTTCTGTGCTAAATCGTAATATTTGTCACCTTCAAGACCTGCGTAAGTAACCCATTCAATTTTGTCACTTTCTTTTAAGAATTTTGCTACTGCAAGACCATTTTCACAATGTCTTTTAATACGAACGTGAAGACTTTCAAGTCCTAAATTGATATAAAACGCACTTTGTGGAGACTGAACTGAACCTAAATCTCTCATAAGTTGTGCAGTTGCTTTTGTAATGAATGCACCCTCTTTGCCGAATCTTTCAGCATAAGTTACACCGTGGTAACTGTCATCTGGTGTGCAAAGACCAGGGAATTTATCTGCGTGTGCCATCCAGTCAAATTTACCTGAATCTACAATGCAACCGCCTACTGAAGCACCGTGACCGTCAATATACTTTGTTGTTGAATGTGTAACAATATCTGCACCCCATTCTAT
>JAZNCY010000140.1:0-4471 GCA_045587825.1 Acutalibacteraceae bacterium | reverse complement strand
ATTAGCAATTACATTTGACTCGTTTATTGTCTTATATTTAGCTTCTTCACCTGATTTTGGTTCTATTATTAAAGTGTAATTCTGATTTTGGTATGCATTTAAACTATATTCACCATTTTCATTTGTTGTATCAGTATCAACAATATCGTCATTAAATTTAAGTGTAACTGTTGCACCCTCATAATTAATGTTATTTTCATCTTGAACAACACCACTTATTGTTGCTCGTTGAAGATCTTGCATAGTAATAGTAAGTTCTGTTGTAGAACTATCCATTGTTACTTCTGGATATTCGTTTGGATCATAACCTACTTTTTGGGCATCAAATAAATACGCTTTGCCTTCTTCAAACTTTTGTGTAAACACAGCGTTACCTGAAGAATCAGTTACAGCCTCACAATAAGTTTCATATGCGCTTTCCTCATCATACACTGTAATCAAAACACCTTCAATTGGTGTAGAGTTGTTATCAACAACAGTAACAGTGTATGTCTCTACTACTGCCGCCATAGCATTCATAATGAGTGTTGAAGGGAAACATCCCACCACAACCATTAAAGCTAAGAGATAAGCTAACACTCTTGATGTTTTTTTGCCTGCTTTTTTAAACATCTTTTTTAACCTTCCTTTGCATTTCTTTTATTTTTTCAAAATATTTTATATAACGATAATTTTTGCCATTAAAAAATGAATGAAGAATAACTGAGAAATAAAGAAAAACAACATTTAAAATTATTAACCACTCAATATTAACTTTAAAAATCACCAAAACAATTAACAGAATTATCATTAGTACAAGAAAAATATCTGCTACTGATGCAAATTTATTTCTGAAGAATGATATTATTCCTATATTTTTGAAAACCGGAATTCTATTAGTATTTTTTTTGAGTTTTTTTAATAAAACATTCTTTTGTTTTATTGCAAACCCTAAAAATACTATTCCTATTAAAATACCTAACCAGAATATAGCTGCTACCATATAGCTTAATATTCTGTCTAAAATTTCACCATCTAAGTCTATTAATAAAACAAATATTAAAGAGAGCGAAGACGCGAGAAAAGAACCTAATGAACAGAAGTATAAAAACTTGAGTTTTTGCACCAAGTGAACACCTCTATTCAATCAACTCAGCACTGCCTGTAAACGATAACTCTACGCTTGGAGTAAGAGTTGCTGACGGTGCAGGCGGTGAAACTGGTTCATTGTTAACAAGAATTGTTGTTTCACCTACTGTGACAGGTTGTTCTGCAACGAGAACAGTAGTTTCATTTGCTGGAGTTTCATTAACAAGAACTGTTGTTTCATTTGCACTTTCGTTAACGAGAACTGTTGTTTCGTTAGAAGGCATTTCTGTTGGTGCTAACTGACCAGTTTCAAATTTCTGAGTACCAACATTAACAGCCATACCTACTTGCCTGCTAATTACTCTACCACTATCAGAAATTTTATCTGTTAATCTACCACGTTTTTCGTTAACAGGACTTGGCTTATAAGCTTTATTGCCTGATTCTTCGTTTTCTTTGCGCATTCTTTCAATAGCTTTTTTTGCTGTTCTACCAGAAAGGTCGCCATAAACGCCTATTATATCTAAAACGAAGAACAACACAACGCCTACTATTAAAAAGACTGCAGCACAAACAAAAAATACAACTGAAAGGGAGTTTAAACTATCAATCGTCATTATTCATTACCCCCTTTGTTTTTTCCGTAAGCTAATTCAATTGCCTCAAGTGTATCTGGAAGCAAATTGATAATTGCATTCTTTTCTGCATCAGTACTCTCTGTAGTAGTTGTAATATCATTAATAGCATTTGATACAGTTTTATAAAGAGTTGTTATCTCTTTTTCAGAAACACCATCTACTTTAAATTTTGTAGCATATTTATGCAAAGCATTTTGTGTAAGCGATAATAATCTGATTCTAACAATTTCAGATTCGTTTTCGTCAACTGCAATTGTTTTTACTATAGTCGAAAGGTTGTTAAAGAACTCTTTATACATTCCCTTATCGGCAGCTTCTACAAGCATTTTATCAACATTCTGATAAAAATACCCGATATTATAATAAGCTATTACCATATTATCAAGAGTGATACCATTATCCTCCGCTACACTCATAGCATCTTTGAACCACGGTATTGATGATGTAGCTCTGAGCATTGACTTATCTTTTGTATTTGAACCATCATCGTAGTAATACCAAAGAAGTTTACCAACCTCTACACATAAGTCACAATAAACTTGTGGGTCAGCTTTTATAAAATCTTTTTTATCTCTTATGTGAGCATCTATTGTTGCAAATTCATCTTTGTTGCAAATAGCATCATCGTCTTTAAATGCCTTAATTAAACCTTCATAAGCATCTTTTCTTCCGCCCATGTCAGTTATTTCAATACATTCACTATACAGCTTAACTTTTTGAGAATAATCTGTTGTTTTATCTGCTTCATCTAATTTAATCTCATAAGTTTCACTGGCCTTAGATTCAGCAACAGCATTACAAGTAATACCTGCAACACAGCAAGCCACAGATAAACCGAACATCGCTACCGTGCTAAACAATTTTCTCTTTTGCTTCTTTTTATATATCGGCTCTAAATCCTTGTAATGTTCTAAATCATACATTAACTCTTCACAAGACTGATATCTGTCATCAGGGAGTTGTTCTGTACACTTTTTAACGATAGCATCTAAACCTGGTGAAAGAGCTGGATTAATCGCCCTTATTGACCTGTCAGTAATTATATTCTTACAAGGGTCAACATCTGTTAATAAGTGATAAAGAGTAATACCTAAACAATAAATATCTGTTCTGGCATCTGTACGGCCTAAGCCACTACCAATATATTGCTCAGGTGCGGCATAACCAATTGTACCAATACCCGTAGTCTGACCTAAATCAATCTCATAATTTTTAGCTGTACCAAAGTCGATAACTGTTACGTTACCATCAGGTTTCAACATAACGTTGGCAGGCTTCATATCACGATAAATGATAGGTGGTGTTCGGGTGTGTAAATATTTGAACACGTCACAAAGTTGTTTTGCCCATTCAACAACAAAACTCTCTGGTTGAGCACCACTTTCATCAATAATTTTATCAAGAGAACGACCTTGTATGTAATCCATTACAATAACGAAACTTTCATCGTCTTCAATAACGTCAACAATACTTGGTAAGTTCGGATGGTCTAATTTTTTCAATGTTTCAATTTCAGCCATCAATCCCTGACGAACTGTATTAAAGTCCATTTTACCATCTTTACGGACCTCTTTAACCGCCCAGGTTTTGTTAGCTTTTTCGTTGAGCGCCATATATACAACACTCATACCACCGTGACCGATTTCACTGAGTATTTTATATTTGCCGTCAACGAGCGAACCTATTTCAATCACAAAATTCCCTCCACATCAAAATGTTCTTATTGTAAGAACTGTAATATTATCTCTTTCTTGTCTTTGTTTATTAATTTCAATAAGCGAATCCATATTACGCTTCATACCATCAGAATCAAGCATAACCGTTGGATTTAAATAAGCATAAATTTCATCTTCTGTTATTTCGTGTCTGAAACCATCAGTACACAACATATAAACCGCATCTTTTTTAGTATCACCAAAAAATAAATCCGGATAAACATCATCTGAAGCACCAACACATTGAAGTAAAACACTTCTACGTGGGTCTGTTTCTGCCTGTTCAGGAGTTAATATGCCCATCTCTACCTCACGAGCAACAAGAGTCTGGTCTTTAGTTAAAACACTCACACCAGTAAACAACTCATAAGCACGGGTATCACCTACATTTGCGATATAATATCTTGTAGGTGTTAAAAGCATAACTGTCGCAGTTGTGCCCAGGTTTATTCCATAAGCTTTGCCATAATTTTTTATTTTCTCGTTGAACTCTGTAACAATCGAAGTCCATTCTGAACGGATAATACCATCAGAAATTCCGTTTTCAATAATCGAGAGCAATTTATTTTCACTCCACTTTGAGAAAGCCTTAACGAGCGAAGAACTCGCAACCTCTCCTTTTGCAAGTCCTCCCATACCATCACAAAGAACTGCAAGAACAACTTTTCCTATAGGAGTATCGAAAACACGCATATTATAACTATCCTGATTAGTATCTTTCGAAATACCAATATCAGTAGTCGCAGAAATGATAAAATTCATACTACACCTCGTTCTGAAGTTTTGTAATTTTTATATAAAAGAATCTGGAAAACAACATTTATTAAAGCAAATACAATTGCTAAATATCCAAATGGAGTAATTTCCAACACATAACTGTAAAGTCCACCCATTATTTGCGGAAACAAATCTAAAACAAATTTATAACACACACTACAAACCAAGCAAACTACTGCAAAAACTATATTAATAAAACCCCATTTTGGTTTTTTTATTAAAATAGCTATCTGGAAAAGAGATAATGGAAGTGTTACTAAAATACAATTCGTT
>JAZNCY010000139.1:0-8779 GCA_045587825.1 Acutalibacteraceae bacterium | reverse complement strand
TAAAACCTAACAACTAATATCTGGTAAGCTCCGCCTTAAACAAAGTATCAACCGGATTCTTACCGCCACCGCTTCTATACTTTGAAGCGCCTGACTCAAAGAGCAAGAAAATTGTGCCATTAACACTTTCAATACCCTGACTCATTGGAGGGGCGATGTATGAAATTTTCATATCTAATTCATCACAGGCATAAAGGTTAATTTTATTACCATCTATTGTAACTGTATCTACCCTGTCGCCTTCTGTAACGTCGTTAAACACTTTTATTACAGAGTCATTTTTTCGCCCATAGCTTGTGCTGAAAATAAAGCCACCCGAAAGTGTACGTGTCATACCCTGCACTTGTTCTGGAATTGCAAGCATAATATCTGGCACGTAGCCATCGTGAGTAGAATTGATTTTTTCAATCTTGGGGAGACCGTCTTTAAGATTATAGCCTTCACAATAAGCATAGAAGGTTTCGCCAGAATTTATAGTTGTAACCCACTTTGATTCTTTACGAGCTTCGTCTGCGCTTTCTACAAAGTCGCCCACCCATAAAATTTCACTATAAACATTAGCAAACGAGCCTTTTGTGTTGAGTTTAAAATCAGAAGCAAAGCGAACTGTTGCACCATCTTGTGCCTTTTCTAAAGTATCTATTGCAATAGTACGTGCTGAATAATCGCTTGTTACAAAAATATAACTACCAGAAGAAGCCACTCCACCAGCGTGACCAAAATACATTGAACCATCTACGTTCTGGAGTTTTACCGCTTTTATAAATGCACCATTTTCCGCATCTAAAATCATAAGCATTGACGGGAACTTACTATCTTCATAATAACCGCTTATAATAATCCAGTTTTTATCAAAGTTATAGCAAATGCCTTGTGGAATAATACCTTCTAAAAGTCCTGGTGTTCTGAATGACGGCTCAAACACGTTAAGGTAATTTTCATATTCTTCGTTTTCAGAAACAAAATCATACAAAACAACATTTGTTGAAGATATAACATCTGTAATCTCTTTTGTTCTTAAAATTTTTCTGCCACTACAAGAAGAAAGCATAGTTACTACAAGTAAAAGTGAGATTACAGAAAGGAGTATTCTTTTCACGATATATCACCTCGTTTTCAGTATTTTACTACAAAATGGGAAAAATTGCAAATTTTCAAAATCACACTAAGCAAAAGGTTGCTCAGTTTAGATGCAGAAGGCATTTTCTTTACCCCGAAGTCGTATATTGATACGTTGAGTGGGTAAAAAAATGACTAAAACGGACATTGATAATTTTGATTATCAATGTCCGTTTGTTCTGCGCTAAAATCAGCAACCTTAGAACTCTATATTATAATCACCTAATTGATACTTTGTGCAAGGGAAGTTTGTTTCGCCATTTTCATCTGGGAATGGTGACCAGTTGTCATTTTCGTAAACTGCTCTTTCTGCTTCATTTTTAAAGTCAGGAATTCTGTATTGAATACCATCATTAAGGCTACTGCGCCAGCCAAAAATTGCTGTCGCAGTCATAGCTGCAGATTTATAAACATCCAAGAATGGCTCTCTGTCATTCTGTACACAGTCGAGGAAATCATAAATAGCGTAGTAGTCGCCACCAAAGTGACCGCTCTGACTTGCTCTGTCTTTATCGAATGGATATTCTGCATCATAGAATGTTTCTTGCTCCATTCCCTCTGGAATTTCCCAATCGTTATAGAAAAGACGAACCTTATAGTCATCACCACGAACACTCTCAAGGCTACCTTTACCACAGTTCATACGATACCAAAGACCATGACCACCGAATTTTGACCAACCTGTTACTCTTGCAATAGAACCATTACTCATAGTGCAAAGCATAATTGAAGCAACGTCCTTAGTTGGTTCTTCTTCACGCTCAATGCGAACCTCGTCGCTATAAATACTAAGAGCATTAACAGCAACAGGAATTTCACCTGTAATTTGCATAATTGGTGCTAAAGCGTGAGTAGAATAATAGCCAGATGGCATAAGTGCGCGCCAATGCTTTGCATCAGGTGTAATAACCTTGTAGCCATCGTGTGGCATTGGGTGAACATATTCACCTTCACAGTAAACTGCACCACCAAGAGTTTTATTTTTATAGATTTCTTCCATTTTTCTAACTGTACCAAAGTAAGCACAGTTTTCAGCAATCATATATTTTGCCTTACTCTTTTCAGCAGCACGGCACAATTTAACACAATCAGCCAAAGTTACTGCTGGGAGTGTTTCAGAATACACGTGAATACCCTTTTCGAGTGCTTTTATTGCAAATTTTGCGTGCTCGTGGAAGTAGTTTGCTAAAATAACAACATCTAAGCCACATTCAATAAATTCATCAAATTCTTTAAAATATTTTGTATCTTCACAAGTGCATTTTTCAACTAATTCATATGTAGTTTCGTCATAGTCACAAACAGCGTGAATGTAACCTTTTTCACTTAAAACTGCTGGCTCTGCAATAGCAGTACCACGTCTGAGACCGAAAACGCCAACTTTAAGTTTATCTTTTTTCTCAACTGTGCAAAGATTTTTAACGAATTTGTTGTCATTGTCATAACAATCAATATTCATATAGCCGTAACGGTTAAGCCAGAAAAGCCAACGAGCTTCCATATCTTCTTCATAAAGAACTGGTCTGAAGCCTGCTCTTAAATATGATTTAACTGCTGGTACTCTGAATTCATCTGTTGTAAGACCAACGTAAGTGCAATTAGCTTTTGAAAGTGCTGCTAAAGCGATTTGATTAAGATAATTACCAAGACCTTTGCCACGGCTATCTTTATGAACAGAAACCATATGTACCCAGCCACGACCATTTTCTTGAACGAGTGCTGTAATTGTAGCAACAGGATTGCCGTTTTCTGTAATAAAGAATACGTTTTCAGGCTTGTAGCCGTCTGCTTCTTCAATAACTTCTATGAAGCGAGTAGCATCAGCATCGTCACCAACAAGACCATTTTTGCAGATTTCTGCCCAGGCTGCTCTATCTTCAACAGAACCATTGTAGCTTCTGTATTCAAAGCCACCTAAATCGGTTGGAAATTCGCAAGGCTCAGTTAATGTTTTGTATAACTTTAATTGACTCATTTTTCTAACTCCTTATGTCAATTTAATTTTTTTATAAAATTGCCATCTTCATCGACGGCATCAATTCCAGTATAACCATGCTCTGAAAGGAATGCACACCAACGCTCTTCCATTTCATCGGTATAAAGAACAGGCTTATACCCTGCCCTTAAATATGCTTTAATGGCAACTGCACGAAATTCTTTAGTCTGTAAAAGAATTTTTTTCATTCCATTTTTGTAAATAGCCGCTTCTGCAATTGCAACAAGATATTTTGCAACACCTTTGCCACGTGCTTCTGGCTTTGCAGTAACCATATGAAGCCAGCCTGTGCCATTTTCTTCAGTAAGTGCAGTAACAGTAGCAATTTCAACACCATTTTCCATTGCAAAATAAATAGTGTCGGGATTATAGCCAATATGCTCTATAAGACGGGTCTTGTATGCACTTTCTAAGGTTTCATCATCCCTTATAATACCGCAACGGCAAATATCAAACCAGAGTTTAATATCGCTTTCGCTATTATTAAATTTTCTGAAAGTAAAGCCATTAATTTCTTCGGGAAACTCAGTAGGCTCCACCTTTTTATACATCATTAAGTAATCAACGTAATCCATAGTTTTACCTTTTAATATGAGAAATTGTCTTATCTACTAAAGTTGAAATTTCAACAACGCCCATACCTGTAATGCCAGTGTCAAGCTTATTATTTAAAGGCTCAACCCATTCTTCACCGATTGAACTAAAGCCGTTTAACATACCTAAAACAGAGCCAACAGTTGCACCGTTACAGTCTGTATCATAGCCAATTTCAACTGCCAAGCATATAGATTTACCAAAATCGCCATTACCATAAAGTAAAGCAATTACAACAATCAAAGCATTTGGAATTGTGTGAACGCCATTATGTGGGTCAAATTCATCGTATTTATTATGTATAAACGAAACACATTCTTCTTGTGAAATTCCGTTTTCGTATTTATTTATAATATCATAAACTGCTTCATAAAGTCTTGAAGTCGCAGGAATTTCAGCAAGACCTGCTTTTATTACATCAATAACGCTTTGTGCATTCGCAGCAGCAGAAATCATTGCTGAAGCAAACATTTCACCATAAATACCATTTTTAGTGTGTGAAATTGAAGCATCACGAAAGGCATACTCTGCAGCAAGCTCTTTATTACCTGGTGTAATATAGCCGAAATAGTCACCACGAATCTGTGCACCAATCCATTCACGATACGGATTCTGGTACATAGCAGAATATGGCGGTGCATAACCATTTATAAAATTACGGTATGCCACCTTTTCTGCAGTGAAATATTTTTCAATTGGCTGACTCTGAAGCCAGATTTTTGCAACATTTTGGGGTTCAAAATCGTGACCATACTTTTCAATTAAAATCTGAGACAATGTAGTGTAAGTTGTGTCATCATCAACTGGTGCACAATCTATAACATCTGCCCAAGCTTTATCGCGAAGATAGAAGTCATATTTTTCAATCATTTCTTCTGTAATATCTGTAGAAAGAACATAGCGTGATAACGGGTAGTTTCCTGTTTCTTTAAGAAGTGGATATAACTCGTTAGTTTTAATACCCTCTAATGGTTTTCCTAAAAGGCAACCACAAATTCTACCATACCAGGCACCTTTTATTTTTTCATATAACAACTTGTCATCAAGTGTGATTTTTTCATAACTGTAAGGCTTTCTTAATGCTTTGAGCTCAACTAAATCTGATGGTTCGTTATATTTATAATCAGACTTGATTTTTGCATTAATGATTTTTTTGAATAATTCGTCAGCAAGGTCTGCCTTTTCTTTTGAATAAGGCATATTTATTGCCTTTTCAAAATCAGCTTTAAAATCCTCAATATCCAAGCCCTCGTCAATACATTGTTTAAGCTCAATATCAAGAGTTTTGCAGTAAGAATCCCAATAATATTCACCTGAATAATCAGGACAGATTTTGTTGTTAAGCATAGAACCACCATCACAATCTAAAAGATTATATACTTTTAAATAAGAATATTCAAGAGCCAAAAACTTATTTTATAGTAATTTTGAAAAGTCTTGCACCATGTGAATTGACCTTTGCTGAGAATTCGTTTTTAGTTACAGTGTGTTCTTTGTGTGCCCACATATCCCAAATGATATATTCAGCACCACCAACTGCAATATCGGTGACATTGAAGCTTATTTCTCTCGGCTTTTCATCTGTATTAAATAGTGCAACATATTTGCAGTTTTCGCCCTTAGAAGTCCAGATAATTTCACCTTTTCCGTCAACTTCTTCACGCTTGAACTGTCTTGCGCCACTTGAATTTTTGAGCATATCTATAAGCTCTCTGTTCTGAAGAAGTGAAAGAGTGAATTCATCATTTTCTCTCATTTCAGCACCAATCATAAGTGGTGAACGGAATATCCCCCAGAGAGTCATCATTGTAATTTGCTCATCGTGTGTAAAGCGTGTATAACGGTTTCTGTATTCAGGAAGTTCTTCTGTTTTCTGAATTCTGCCTATTGGTAACATATCGCAATCTGGCCAGGCGCCAGGCTCTACGTATTCTTGCCAAGCGTAGCAACGTTCAAACATAGCGTGTAATTTACTCCACTCATCCCAGAAATCGCCTGTCATACGCCAGAGATTAGCGTGACGAGCTAAATGCTCGTGCTCTTCAACAGGAGCAGGACCTGGTGAAAGGCTTAAAACCATAGGTCTGCCACATTTGTCTATGGCTTTTCTTATCATTTCAATTTCTCTTCTTGCGGCATATGGATTATGTGGGAATATTTCAATATTTGCAATATCGTCACATTTTATGTAGTCAACACCCCATGAAGCATAGAGTTCAAAAATAGAATCGTAATATTCCTGCCCACCCTTTGCATCAGGGTCAACACCATACATATCAGGATTCCAGAGACACACAAAGGATGGTTTTGCAATATCATTTGCAGTAACACCCTCGCATTTGATTTTTGTATGCTGGTGAGCAGCCTGTCTTGGAATACCTCTCATAATGTGAATACCGAATTTAAGACCGAGAGAATGAATATAATCTGCAATCGGCTTAAAGCCCTTGCCACCTGCTGATGAAGGGAAACGTTCAACTGATGGAATAAGGCGTGAATATTCATCCATACAAAGTGGCGCAAAATAGTGGTAATAAAAGCTATTTGCAGTAGGCTCTGACCATTGAATATCACAAACAATGTATTCCCAGCCGTAGTCTTTTAAGTGTTCAGCCATATAATCGGCATTAGCAAGAAGCTGTTCTTCATTAACAGCAGCGCCGTAACAATCCCAACTATTCCAGCCCATTGGTGGTGTTAAAGCAAGTTTTTTATGCATTATTTATCATTCCTTTTGGGTTAATTCATACATAGGAATATTATACAACTACCACAATGTTTTTTCAATATATAAATCACAAAACAAATTTTAAAAATAAATAATTTAATGTCAAAAAACACTTGACAAATACTACTAATTCAAATATAATGTTAAGCGTTCCTGCTGGGATAAGGACCATTAGCTCAGTTGGTTAGAGCAACCGGCTCATAACCGGTTGGTCCGGGGTACGAGTCCCTGATGGTCCACCAATTTAATATAGGGGCATAATGTAATGGTAACATTCCGGTCTCCAAAACCGTCCTTGAGGGTTCGAGTCCTTCTGCCCCTGCCAAAATGAAAATCCGTTCACGATAGTGAGCGGATTTTCGTTTTGTATTATTCACTATTCATTATTCAATATTCACTATTCATTAAAGAACGGATTTTTAATGAATGATGAATAATTGATTTTATTGAAAAAAATGTTATAATATAAAACAATATAATATGTAATTGACCCGGGAGGTTAAAACCATGGCGTGGTATGACGAAGCTATTTTTTATCATATATATCCGTTGGGAATGACTGGTGCACCGAAGGAGAATTCTTACAGCGAACCAGTTTCAAGACTTAACACTCTTTTACCTTGGATTTCTCACATAAAAAAAATAGGATGTAATGCAATTTATATTGGTCCTCTTTTTGAGTCTGTTGGTCACGGTTACGAAACAACAGACTACAAAAAGTTAGATTCAAGACTTGGTACAAATGAGGATTTAACAAATTTTGTAGACGAATGTCACAAAAACGGAATCAGAGTTATTTTAGACGGTGTGTTCAACCACACAGGCCGTGATTTCTTTGCATTTAAAGATATAAAAGAAAACAGAGAAAACTCACAGTATAAAGACTGGTATTGTAACGTTAATTTCTGGGGAAACAACTCTTTTAATGACGGCTTTTCTTATGAAAACTGGGGTGGTTATGATTTACTTGCAAAGTTAAACCAGCGAAACCCTGCAGTGAGAGATTATATTTGTGACGTTATTCGTTACTGGGTTAAAGAATTTGACATTGACGGACTTCGTCTTGATGCTGCAGATGTTATGGATTTTGACTATATGAAATCACTACGTCAGGTTGCAAACGAGGTAAAACCTGACTTCTGGCTTATGGGTGAGGTAATTCACGGTAATTACTCACGCTGGGCAAATGAAGGAACGCTTCACTCTGTTACAAACTATATGCTTCACAAAGCATTATATTCTGCACACAACGACCATAACTATTTTGAAATAGCGCACACGATTAAATATGTTGGTGGTATGGTAGGTAATAACTTAAGTCTTTACACTTTTGTTGACAACCACGACGTTGAGCGTATTTACACAAAACTCAACAATAAAGCACACTTTGTACCAGTTCACATAATGCTTTACACTTTGCCTGGTATTCCATCAATTTATTATGGTTCGGAATTTGGTATAGAAGGCAAAAAAGAGCGTGGCTCTGATGACAGTCTCAGACCAGCATTAAATTATGAAGATTACAAAGTTGCAATTAACACAAACCCTTGCACAAAGTTAATTGCTGCTTTAGGCAAAATCCGTCAGAACACCCCTGCCCTTTTATATGGTGATTATAAAGAGTTAGAGCTACAGACTACTCATTTCGCTTATGAAAGAAATCTTAACGGAAATTCTGTTATTATTACAGTTAACAATGGTGATAATGCTGTTAATTTCAATCTTGCTTGTGGAAACTCGGGTGAATATATTGGTGCTTTAACAGGCGAAAAAGCAAGTGCTTCAAACGGCAGAATTCAACTAACAATTCCAGAAAATTCTGGTGAAATATGGATTCCATCGAAACTTACAAACAACACCTTCAAGCCGATAGAAACAATAAAAATAGAAAAGACTCCAGAAAATCCTGTAAACACCCCTGAGCCTGTTAGTGTTATTGAAGTGAAAGTTGAAGAAGCTCCAACTGTTGTTGAAACCGAAGCTACTCTAAAAACTAAAACAGAAAACGTAACACTCGACCTTAACAAGCCTTATGAAGAAATGACAATAGAAGAGTTACAGGAAGCAATTTTAGAAAAAATGCGAAAAAACGGCCCTGTAACTGACTATATGTTAGGCACAGTAAGAGAAAATGTGTACCACAATTCTCTTTTAAATTGGGTTAAGAGCTTTTAAAAGATTTTTATTTGACATTTACTCTTTTAAAAAATTTATATTTATGATATAATTATCCATATTTCGTTATTTTGAGGTGACAATTTTGAGAAAAAGAAAACGATAAGACTCGAACAAAGTTCCAAAGCTTCCTTTTTTGGCACTATTTATTATAGAAGTGCTTCTTA
>JAZNCY010000138.1:0-4279 GCA_045587825.1 Acutalibacteraceae bacterium | reverse complement strand
TTGTCGAGTTCAATATTATTTTCTTTCATAAGCTTTAAAACTGACATCGCAGTTAAACAACCTGTAAGGTTATCATTAGCACCAGGAACACTCTTTGTGTAACTCTGGAAGAATAAGAAACCGAAATATGGAATTATAAATACACAAAGTACAATTCCAACTATAAAGAAAAATGTATCAACACCTTTTGAGGGTGCATCCAAATTAAGATATGTAAAATACTTAATAATGCTTGCAAAGCAAACAACAAAAAGACCAACAGCAGCAGGTATAAGGAAAAGCTTCATTCCTGTGCCACCCAATAAGTAGTTTAAAGTCCACTCATATTGTGAGTCAGCGTGACCAATAAAAATAATTCTTTTTTTCACTTCGCCTTTTGGTTTTTTTGTAGCGATAAGGTTGTGTGATGGATGACCGATAAATAATGGGTCAAGAAAACGCTTGTACATTAAAAATTCAAGTACTAAAGGAATAATACCGAGAATTGTGCACAAGAATGCAATAAGCGGATAATCTACCCAATAAAGAACAGTAGCAGCTAACGCCATAGCAACTGTAAACGGAATAAAGCCCATAAAAGCTTGTCTGTGAACAGTAAACTCTTCAATAGTTATTTCATCAGACCAATCTTTTAAATCCTCGCCCATTGACTCCTGAGCAGCTAATTCTTCTTTGCTACCAGGTGCTCTCGGACCAATCTTTTCAACTATATCCGTAATTTTCTGCACCATATAATCAACAGTTGGTGAAAAATCAATTGTCTCCAATTTGCTTTTTTCAAGAATTGTTTTCATTAAACACCACTCCATACTAAAAGTGAATACTTACTAAATATAGCATATTATTCTTCATTTTACAACATTATCTTGTTAAAATCATTGATTTTTACAAAATACTAATGTATAATATGTTAAAAATTTCAGTAGTAGGTGTTTTTATGTTGAATGATTCATTAAATTTATACTATTCATCCCCTGCAAAAGAGTGGGTTGAAGCTTTACCATTAGGTAATGGCTCTATTGGTGCGATGGTTTTCGGTAAAACAAACACTGAAAAAATCTGTATGAATAGTGATACTTTATGGACCGGTTTCCCGAGAGAAACAAGAATTAAAGAAAATACATATGAAAATTTCTTAAAAGCAAGAGAATTGTCTCTCAAGGGTAAATATGACGAAGCACAAGATATAATTGAAGAAGAATGCTTAGGCAACTGGACTCAAAGCTATCTTCCACTTTGCGATATTGATATAAAGTTTGATACAAAAGGCTGTCGTGCAAAGGAATACAAAAGAATTCTTGATTTAAGTACGGGTATTCATACTGTAAGTTACATTAAAAATGATGTTGAATATAAGAGAGAAGCTTTTGTTTCTGCTCCCAATAATGCATTTATTCAAAAATACTCTGCAAGTAAAAAAGCCTTAAGCTTCAAACTTTCTCTTTCAACTCAACTCAAAGGCGAATCATACATTGAAAATGATGTTTTAATTTTAGACGGCATCTGCCCATCTGATGAACAGGATAACTTAGAATTGCTTAACAGATGCGAGTTTTACCCAGAAGAAAAAGAATTACACGGTATGAGCTTCAGAGCTACTGTAAAAGTTATTTCTGACGGCAAGGTTTCATATTCTGAAAATTACATAACTGTTGAAAACGCTTCAAAAGCTTATATATTCTTTACAACTGAAAACTCATTTAATGGTTATGACAAACACCCTGCATTAGAAGGTAAAGAATATAAAAACGCTTGCCTTAAAATGCTTGAAAGTGTTTCTACAATTGATTATAAAACACTTAAAAAATCGCATACTGATGATTTTACTGCACTTTTCTCAAGAGTATCACTTGACCTTGGTACAGATAACAAAGGTGATGTACCAACTAATAAACGTTTAATAAAGCACGATAAAGGTGCAAAAGATATTGCTCTTTACACTCTTATTTTTAACTTTGGCAGATATTTAATAGTTTCCGGCTCAAGAGAAGGCACACAAGCTACCAACTTACAAGGTATCTGGAATGATAAATTCAGAGCACCGTGGCACTCAAACTACACGGTAAACATTAATACAGAAATGAACTACTGGCCAGTTTTAATGTGCAACCTTGCAGAATGTAATTTACCAATAGTTGAATTTGTAAAAGATTTATCTGTTACTGGTGAAAAGATTGCACAAAAACGTTACCACGCCCGTGGTTTCTGTGTTCACCATAACGTTGACTTATGGCGTCACGCTGACTGTGTTGCTGGTGCTGCACAATGGGCATTCTGGCCAATGGCTGGCGGTTGGCTTTGTGAACATATTTATAACCACTACCTTTACACAAATGATAAGAATTTCTTAAAGGAAACTGGCTATCCTCTTATGAAAAAGTCAGCAGAATTTTTCCTTGATATGTTAGTTGAAGATAAAGATGGTTATTTAATTTGCGCACCATCAACTTCTCCTGAAAATGACTTCCATTTTGGCAAAAGACATATTTCTGTAAGTGCTACATCAACAATGACAATGGCAATCATAAGAGAAAATTTTGAAAATATTCTTAAAAGTGCTAAAGTTCTTGGAATTAATGATGATTTCACAAAAGATGTTGAATCTGCTTTAGGCAAGCTCTTACCATTCAAAACTGGTTCTCAAGGTGAGCTTTTAGAGTGGTACGAAGAGCAAGAAGCTGTTGAACCACACCACAGACATAAATCTCATTTATATGGTCTTCACCCTGCAACACTTATTACTCCAGATGAAACACCTGAACTTGCCGCAGCTTGTAAAAAATCACTTGAATTACGTGGTGATAATGGTACTGGCTGGAGCTTAGGCTGGAAGATTAATATGTGGGCAAGACTTTGGGACGGCGACCACGCTTTAAAACTTCTTAAAATGCAATTAAGACCAGTATTACCAAAGCAGATAAGATATCACGGCGGTGGAACATACCCTAACCTTTTCGATGCTCACCCACCATTCCAGATTGATGGTAACTACGGCTGCACAAGTGGTATTTGTGAAATGCTTATGCAATCAAGAGAAGGTAAAATCTTCTTACTTCCTGCCCTTCCTTCAAGCTGGAAAAACGGTAAGGTTAAAGGACTTAAAGCAGTTGGAAATATTACTGTTGATATTGAATGGAAAGACGGAAAACTTTCTAAATATAAACTTGATGGCGATATTTCAAATATTGATATTATTTACAACGGCGAAATTTTAAAGAAATAATAAAAAACGAGTTAACTGACTAAAATCAGTTAACTCGTTAATTTTTATTGTATTATGAGAAAAGTATTGAATTCATGATACTTTCTAAATATTCCTGTCTACCACTCTGAACGTTTTTGGTGTCACCCATATTAATTGCATAATCAGCAAGTTCACTGAGAGTAGCATTACCACTTAAAATCTTTTTACCGATTTCTGTATCATTGAATGATGAATATTTATTTTTAATAAAATCATCAATTCTACCATCTTCAATAATCTGAGCAGCCTTTAAAAGACCTAAAGCGAATGTATCCATACCTAAAATGTAAGCGTGGAACATATCCTCAAATGTATTGCTTGGTCTGCGGTTTTTAGCGTCAAAGTTAAAGCCACCTGTAAGACCACCAGCTTTAAGAACTTCATACATACAAAGAGTTGCTTCATAAACGTCAAATGGGAATTCATCTGTATCCCAACCGAGTAAATAGTCGCCCTGGTTTGCATCAATGCTACCTAACATTCCATTGATTGCAGAAATTCTTAATTCGTGTTGGAATGTGTGCCCTGCAAGAGTAGCGTGGTTTGCTTCAATGTTCATCTTGAAATCTTTATCTAAGCCATATTGACGAAGGAAGCCGATAGCAGTTGCCGCATCAAAATCATACTGATGTTTCATTGGCTCCTTTGGTTTTGGTTCAATGTAGAAGTCACCTGTAAAGCCAATGCTTCTGCCGTACTGGACAGCCATTTTCATAAGTCTCGCAATATTCTCTTGCTCAAATTTTACGTCTGTATTAAGAAGTGTTTCATAACCTTCTCTACCACCCCAGAAAACATAGCCTTTACCACCAAGCTTAACTGTTAATTCAAGTGCTTTTTTAATCTGAGCAGCAGCAAAACAATAAACTTCTGCAGAGTTTGTACTACCCGCACCATTCATAAATCTTGGGTTTGAAAACATATTAGCAGTACCCCAAAGGCATTTGATATCAGTACCTTTCATTTTTTCTAATATGTAATCTGTAATTTCATCAAGACGGCGGTTTGTTTCCTTTATATCATCTGCTTCTGGAA
>JAZNCY010000137.1:0-1645 GCA_045587825.1 Acutalibacteraceae bacterium | reverse complement strand
TGCTGATTCTTGTGAAAACAATTTGTTCTTATACAATGAAGAAAATGGCGAGCTTACCACACCTTGCTACAAAATAAAATTAACCGAAAATGGCATTGCGTATATAAAAGATATAAAAACAGAAAGAATTATTTGTGGTAATAACACAGGCGAGCTTTTCACAGGTAATATAAATGGTGTTGATTCTGTTTCAAAAGGTCAATGGAATGTTCAGGTGTTTAAAAATTCTGCTGTAGCAACACAAAAGGGTGAAATTGGCGGTATACCATTTGAATTTACAATGAGCTTCTCTGGTAAATCAAAGAGAATTGATTGTAAATCACGCTTTACAATGAACAACGAGCTTGTCGGCAGAACTGATGTAACTCAAGGCAGGCCTGTTCCTTTTACTCTTAATGGTCACCACCACGAAGACAAGCTTTGCCTTTCACTTAATG
Organism: Acutalibacteraceae bacterium; assembly: GCA_045587825.1. Classification (GTDB taxonomy): domain Bacteria; phylum Bacillota; class Clostridia; order Oscillospirales; family Acutalibacteraceae; genus DTU089. The sequence continues at coordinate 1,208 of JAZNCY010000137.1, read as the reverse complement.
TAAATTTAAGTGAAAACCGTAAAATGTTCCGTGACTTGCCTTACTCTATTTCAGAATGGAATGGTGCATTAAGAAAGACGGAAAAATATTGGTACCCGAATGACGATATTCTCATTGATACTGAAGTTTCTCCTGAAGAATCTTTTAACAATACTACATATTTCCACGGAATTTACTGGATCTGTCTTCGTGACAACGAAAATGGACTTGCGGTATTCAATAAAGGATGTATGGGCTCTGCACTTAATGGCAACCACCTTTTAATTCCACTTATTTATTCAAATGAATATATGTGTGGTACAAGAATTATTGAGGGTGAATTTGAAAATGAATTTGCAATTATGCCATTTTCTTCCGAAATGTCAAATGTTGACTTGCACAAAGCAGCTCTTTGTTACGTTCAACCACCTGTTGCATTTTTCAGTAGCAAAGGTAATGGTGAATTTACTGACACTACATTTTTTGATTTTAAAGCAAACAACAAAGAAATTATTTTAACTGCACTTTATCCTGAAAATGATTATATTTTAGCAAGATTCTGTAATTATTCTGACGAAAATTCTTCGGCTGAAACATCTTCTGCCTTTGGCAAAATTGTTGCAGAAACTGATTTACTTGGTAATGAATTAAAATCTGTTACTGATGGTAAATTAGAATTTCACCCTTGGGAAATTAAGACTGTAAAAATTATAAGAGGTTAATTTTAAAATGGAAAAACCAAAACCAATTATAGAACTTGAACTTTACATAATCCGCCACGGACAGAGTCAGGGAAATATTGCAAGAAACACAGACGAACTCTCTCACGAAGATTTGCACGACCCTCGCCTTACTGAGCTTGGCAAAAACCAAGCAATACTTTGTGGTGAAAGATTTAAAAATGTAGAATTTGATGCGGTGTATTCGAGCGCACTTTTAAGGGCAGTAGAAACTGCGACTGAAATCATAAAAAAACAACCACAAGAAAAGGCATTAAAGGTTTTACCATATTTGACTGAAGCGGGTGTTTCAGAGGAATACAGTCACTCGTCATTTACTGAAATAAATAAAATAAACAAAAATGCATTTTTAGCAGAGGGAATTGACCCTACAAAATCTTTATTTTATTACAACAAAATGAGTGATGAAAGCGATTTATTTGAGAGGGCGGAAAAAGCCCTTGATTACATTCGCACTCACCAGCAAGAAGGCGAAAAAATTGCGATTGT
>JAZNCY010000136.1:0-6071 GCA_045587825.1 Acutalibacteraceae bacterium | reverse complement strand
TATTTAAAAAGCCAGTAAAAACGGCGTTAGAGATTTTACCAAATGTAGTTTATTTCATAGATAGTGGTAATTTAGAGGTTTGCATTACTAATTTACTTTTGCCTGTAACGGCACTTTTAGAAAAAATTGAGCCTATTTATAAAGTAGAGTTTGATACTTCCGCAATTACTTCTCTTATGAATACAAGTGATATTTTAAAATCACTCCAGGATGGTGTTGGTCTTAAGCTTAAAAGCTTTGATATAAAAGCTCTTTATTCTTACGGTGAAACTGAAACAAAACAAAGTAAACAAGTTTTAAATGGTAAAAATACAAGCTACACTTATATAAAGGCTGATAAAGAAGCGTTGCTTCTTACAGTTTTAAGATATCTTGTAGATACACTCAAAATGCCAGAAAACAAAGGCGCTTTAAGTGGCATGATGAGTGGTGGCGGTGCAGATAGCTTTGCACTCTACGCATCACAGATATTCGAGCAGTTTGAAGCAATGACTACCGACCAGATAATCGAATGGCTTCACAATCTTCTTTTTAAAGAGCGTGTAATTGTTCCGTTAGAAGAGGGCGAAACCTATAACCCGACTATCATTTACGAAGAACCACCAACGGATTATACAGTTTTATTCATAATCGGTGGCGTAGCACTTTTTGGTGCAGTGGTAGGTGTTATATTCTATCTTAATCGTAAGAAACTTTATTATTGAGGTAACAAGAAATGTTAATTTTAAAAAATATAGTAAAAGATTACGTTACTGGTGATACCACAGTAAGAGCGTTAAAAGGCGTAAGCATAAATTTCAGAGAAAATGAATTTGTTTCAATTCTCGGTCCTTCTGGTTGTGGTAAAACAACAATGCTTAATATTATCGGTGGTCTTGACCGATACACAAGTGGTGACCTTTTAATTAACGGTAAATCTACAAAGCGTTTTACTGATACTGACTGGGACGTTTATCGTAACCACTCAATAGGCTTTATATTCCAGAGCTACAATCTTATTCCACACCAGACTGTTCTTTCTAACGTAGAGCTTGCTTTGACTCTTTCAGGCGTTTCTAAAAAAGAACGTAAAGCACGTGCTCAGGAAGCATTGAAACAGGTTGGTCTTGAAAATCAGATGTATAAAAAGCCAAGTCAGATGTCTGGTGGTCAGATGCAGAGAGTTGCTATTGCCCGTGCACTTATTAATGACCCCGATATTCTTTTAGCCGACGAGCCTACGGGTGCTCTCGACACTGAAACAAGTGTTCAGATTATGGAGCTTTTAAAAGAGATTTCTAAAGACAAGCTCATAATTATGGTTACTCATAACCCTGACTTAGCAGAGGAATATTCAAACAGAATTATAAGATGTCTTGATGGTGAAGTTATTGGTGACACTAATCCATTTGAACCAACAGAAGAAGATTACCAAAACGAAGTTGCTTTTGCCGAGAGAGAAGAGTCAAAGGGCAGTAAAACTTCAATGTCATTTGCTTCTGCATTTTCACTCAGTATTAATAACCTTAAGACTAAAAAGGCGAGAACATTTTTAACTGCATTTGCTGGTAGTATTGGTATTATTGGTATTGCACTTGTTTTAGCACTTTCAAATGGTATTCAGGGGTATATAGATAAGGTGCAGGAGGATATGCTTCTTTCATACCCTATGTCAGTTGAAAAACAGTCAATGGATATAAGCAGTATTATGACTTCCGTAACAGGTCTTGGTATGGAGGCGATGCAGGGAATAGATGTTGAAGAAGATACTGTTTATGTAAACGAAGCGTTTATGCAGATGGTTAATGCATTTATTTCACAGGCATCTTCAAACAACCTTAAAAACTTTAAAACTTATATTGAAGACAATAAGGCTGAATTTGATAAATATTGTAACGATGTTCAGTATAAATACAGCACTGACCTTAATATTTATAAAGCAGATACCTCAGAGGGCGTTGTTCAGGTTAACCCAAGTACTATGATGGAAAGTATGAGTATGGGTGCTGATATGGAAGCAATGACTTCTATGGCTGGTTCTATGGCACAGATGTCTGTGTGGATTGAGCTTATTGGTGATGATAAGCTTATGGAAAGCCAGTATGACGTTATTGCTGGTAAACTCCCTGAGAGTAAAGAAGAAGTTGTTTTAATTGTTGACGCCAACCATCAGATAAACGAGCTTGTTGTTTACGGCTTGGGTATCAAAGACCAGGAAGAATTTTCAAAGCACATTATGTCTGCTCTTGCAAATGGCGAGGAGCTTGAAAGTGCAGGCGTTTCAAAATATTCTTACGATGAAATTCTCAATATGGAATTCAAAGTAGTTAACACAGGTGATTATTACACCAAAAATAAGAAAACAGGTCTTTGGGAAGATAATCGTGAAAATGATTACTTCGTTAAAAATCTTGTTGAAGATGGTCTTACCCTTAAAATTGTTGGTATTTTAAGACCTGACGAAGACAATACTCTTTCTATTGGTACTGGTGGCATAGGCTACAGAACAGACCTTATGGATTACGTTGTAGCAGAAAATGCTAAAACAGAGGTTGTTAAAGCACAGCTCAGCGACACAAGCACAGATGTTATTACTGGCTTGGAATTCTCAAATCTTACTGTTAACGATTTTGATTTGAAAGACGTCGATTTAAGTAAAATAGATTTCAATTATCTTGATATTCAACCTTTCTTATCAATGGTTGAGCAAATGGAAATCGATATGTCACAAATTGATATGACAAATATGATGGCAATGTTCGGTTTTGACAATATGTCAAATCTTCAGAAAAAGCTTATGGAAGGCTTTTTGACTGAAGAACAGGTGTTGGCGTTAAAACAGGCTTACGTTGACACAATGGCAGCCAACAACTCACTTTCTGCAACACTTGAAACATTAGGTTATTCAACCTCCGATTCACCATCAGCAATTTACTTCTACCCAAGAAGCTTTGAAAGTAAAGAAAAACTTAACGAGCTTATAAATTATTATAACGATAAAGTTACCGCTGATGGTCACGATGAATATGCTGTTAAATGTACTGACCTTATAGGCGTGCTTATGAGCAGTATAACAACTATTATTGATATTGTTACCTACGTTTTAGTTGCATTCGTTGCAATCTCTCTTGTGGTTTCTTCAATAATGATTGGTATTATTACTTATATCTCTGTTCTTGAAAGAACAAAAGAAATCGGTATCTTAAGAAGTATTGGTGCTTCTAAAAAGGATATTGCCCGTGTGTTCAATGCAGAAACTACGGTTATCGGTCTTGGTGCTGGTATAATCGGTATAGGCACAACGTTGTTCTTACAATTACCTATAAACTTCGTTTTGAATGAAGTTTTACACATTCCAGCATCCGCTTCACTCCCATTCGTTGGTGGCTTTGCACTTGTAATAATAAGTGTTACTTTAACTTTAGTTGCAGGTCTCTTCCCATCACGAATTGCAGCAAATAAAGACCCGGTTGAAGCTTTAAGAACAGAATAAGCTTGCTGATTTTAGCGCATAACTCAACAATCTTAAAAGAAACAATATAAAATCATTCTATCATTTTAGTTAGTGTAAAAACAAACTTTAAATGATAGGATGATTTTTGTTTTTTTTGATTCCTGATTCTTGTTTCCTATCAAATAATGTAAATTCTCTAAAAAACTTGAAATACTAATAAAAAAATGATAAACTATGAAAGTATTTTTTGAAAAGAACGGAGTATTTTATGGATAACAAAAAAGAATTTAAGCCTTATATTCCTGCTTCAAAAATCACACCAGAGCTTACAGTTGCTTCGGTAATTATGGGTGTGCTTTTAGCAGTTGTGTTTGGTGCAGCAAATGCTTATTTAGGTCTTAGAGTAGGTATGACTGTTTCTGCATCAATTCCTGCAGCGGTTATCGCTATGGGTGTTATAAGAGTTATTTTAAGAAAGAATTCAATTCTTGAAAGCAACATTGTGCAGACTATAGGCTCTGCAGGTGAGTCAGTTGCGGCTGGTGCTATTTTTACATTACCAGCACTTTTCCTCTGGGCTAATGAAGGTAAAATGGATAAGCCAGATATGCTTGAGATTACAGTAATTGCACTTCTTGGTGGTCTTTTAGGTGTATTCTTTATGATACCTTTAAGAAATGCTCTTATTGTAAAAGAACATAACGTTTTACCATACCCAGAAGGAACTGCTTGTGCAGAGGTGCTTTTAGCAGGTGAAGAGGGTGGCTCAAACGCTTCTACTGTTTTTGCAGGTATGGGCTTTGCGGCAGCTTTCAAATTTATTATAGACGGCTTAAAGGCTGTGCCTGGCGAAGTTGCATTAAGATTCAAAGGCTTCGCTGGTGAAATTGGTACTCAGATTTACCCTGCAGTTATGAGTGTTGGTTTTATTTGTGGACCTAAAATTTCATCTTATATGTTTGCTGGTGGTATTTTAAGTTGGATGGTTTTAATTCCACTTATTGTACTTTTTGGTGAGAATATCATTATGTACCCATCAGTTGATGCTACCATAGGTGAAATATACGCTTCAAGTGGCGCCGCTGGTATATGGAGTTCATATATCCGTTATATAGGTGCTGGTGCTCTTGCTGCTGGTGGTATTATAAGCCTTATAAAATCTTTACCACTTATTATAAATACCTTTAAGGGTGCATTAAAGAGTATGAAGGGTGCTTCTGCTTCAAGTAATCTTCGTACAGAACAAGATATCAATATGAAAATTGTTCTTATTGTAATTGTAATATTAACATTACTTGTGTGGCTCGTGCCTGCTATTCCGATTTCTTTAATCGGTGCTGTTATTGTTGTAATATTCGGCTTTTTCTTTGCAACAGTTTCTTCAAGAATGGTAGGTCTTGTTGGTAGCAGTAACAACCCTGTTTCTGGTATGGCTATTGCAACACTTTTAATTGCAACGTTAACACTTAAGTTAACAGTTGATAATACTCCACAGGGAATTATCGGTGGTATGGAAAGTGCTATTGCAATTGGCTCTGTTATTTGTATTATTGCCGCTATTGCTGGTGATACTTCACAGGATTTAAAAACTGGTTACCTTTTAGGTTCAACTCCTAAAAAACAACAAATTGGTGAGGTATTAGGTGTTACAGCTTCTGCTCTTGCTATTGGTGGTACACTTTATCTTTTAGACAGTGCGTGGGGATTTGGTTCCGAAGAAATTGCCGCTCCACAAGCAACACTTATGAAAATGATTGTAGAAGGCGTTATGGGTGGCGAACTTCCCTGGATTTTAATAATTATTGGTGCACTTATTGCAGTTGTCGTTGAAATTGTTGGTATTCCTGTTCTTCCGTTTGCTATTGGTATTTATCTTCCTGTTCACCTTAATACTTGCATTATGCTTGGCGGACTTGTTCGTCTTTGCTTTGATAAAATGAAGAACGAAGAGAAAAAGAATAAGGCAACAAACGACGGTATTCTTTTCTGCTCCGGTATGATTGCCGGCGAAGGTTTAGTTGGTATTGTTTTAGCGGTTCTTGCAATCTTCGGTGTAGATAAATTTATTAATATTTCTGGTATGTTAAATCTTTCTTCAGGTGTTTCAAAGATTTTAAGCCTTGTTGTGTTCGCACTTGTAATTGTTTCACTTTTAACGTTCTCTGTATTCAAAAAAGAAAAGAAGGCTAAAAATGGCTAAGAAAGAAATAAAAGTTGAAAATTATCTTGAAAAAATACCAGCAAGAAATGAAAATATTACGTGGAAACAAGATGATGAAAACAAAGTGACACTTGAAATTGAAAACACAGGATTTTTCAATACTGTTGCTCAGAAATTTTTTAAAAAGCCTAAAGTTTCTTATGTTCATCTCGATGAGAATGGTAGTTTTTTGTGGCCACTGTTAGATGGCGAAAAAACTATTATGGAATTAGGCGTTTTAGTTAAAGAACATTTTGGCGAAAAAGCAGAGCCACTTTACGAAAGACTCGCAAAGTATTTTCAGATTTTGGAGAGTTATAAGTTTATTGAGTTTAAGGATTAGGTCAACCCTAATCCTTAAATTATTTTATAAATATCATTGAAAAACATGAAAATCTATGCTACAATAAACCTGTATGTTTAAATTATTTTAAAAGG
>JAZNCY010000135.1:0-4656 GCA_045587825.1 Acutalibacteraceae bacterium | reverse complement strand
TTGCAATACCGACAACAAATATAATCGCACAGGCAATTACTGCAATAACACCCAAATATTTACCCAAGGAAGCAAGTTTTTGCTGGAGTGGGGTCTGTCCGCTCTCCTCATTGTCAAGGAGGTTTGCGATTTTACCCATTTCAGTATCCATACCAGTAGCCACGACAACTGCTTTACCACGACCATAAACAAGAGTCGAGCCCATATATGCCATGTTTTTACGGTCGCCTAAAGGAACTTCTTCATCGCCCTTGCCCATTAAAGCTTTAATGAGCTTATTAACAGGCACGGATTCACCAGTAAGTGCAGCTTCTTCTATTTTCATACTTGCACATTCAAAAATACGGCAGTCTGCAGGTATTGCATCACCAGCATCAAGAAGAATAACGTCACCAACAACTAAATCTTCACTTTTAATTGTAACAATTTTACCATCACGAAGTGTCTTTGTAGTAGCTGCAGACATTTTCTGTAACGCTTCAACAGCTTTTTCGGCTTTGTTTTCCTGAATAACACCTAAAATAGCGTTGATAAGAACAACTGCAATAATAATAAGTGCATCTGTTGGAACACCAATACCGTGCTCAATGAATTCAGTAATTGTAGAAATTACAGCCGCAACAATGAGGATGATAATCATTGGGTCCTTTAACTGTGCAAGAAACTTTTTGAAAGTAGAGTCCTTTTTAGCTTCAGCAAGTTTGTTTTTGCCGTTTGCTTCAAGTCTTTTTGAAGCTTCTTCACTTGTAAGACCTTGCTCTGAAGATTTAACCTCTTCAAAAACAGCTTCGGCGGTTTCAAGATAATACTTCATCTTTTTCCCTCGTTTTCTTTAAATTAACATATAGGAAGTAATAAAAAAAGACTTTCACCCTTGGGTAAAAGTCTCACTCTTTAAGATATAAGCGGGTTTTAACCGAATTGACGCCGATATCATACAAAAAATGTACGAGTTACTCCCTTTTGTTAAATATATTATATAGTAAATTCCAATATTTGTAAATACTTAAATATCAAAATTTACATAGATAACATAAATTGCCCAATAGAAATGTATATTATATATAATAGGCAAGGAGAACGTGTTTTATTCAAGTGGAATATCTAAAATTGGTTGAAGTTGAATACCATTTAATGCATTTTCGAGTGTTTTTTCTAAAAGCGTGAAGTCGGCAACACAAGAGGTCGGTTTGTTTTTAAAGCTGTCTTGTCTGAATGGCACAAAATACGTGTGCTTGTAATTCATTAAACTACCAATATTTTTTCCGGCATTCGAAAGCGCATCATTTGTGGAAACGGCAATTACAACTGGTCTTGCGTTTCTTAAATGAGCTTTTGCGGCAAGAGTTACCGAAGTATCTGCTATGCCGTTTGAGAGTTTTGCTAAAGTATTGCCAGTGCAAGGTGCAATAATAAGAGCATCAAGAAGCTTTTTTGGTCCTATCGGTTCAGCATCTTTAATGGTGTGTATAATTTCTTTTTTTGTTATTCTTTTAAATTCATCCTGCCAGAATGAAGCTTCTCCGAATCTTGTGTCAAAGCTGTAAGCGTTTTCAGACATAATCGGAATTACATCATAATTAGCATTAACTAAATTTTCGATTTCTTTAAATACACTTTTAAATGTGCAGAATGAACCACAAATTGCAAAGCCAATAGTTTTCATTTATTGCCACCACGCTTTTCAATAATTGGTAATATTGAACGTCCTATAATTTCACCTGCGGTTTTAGGTGCAACCTTTCCTGGTAACGAGTTAGCTTTAATCACGTCGAAAGCGTATTCTTTTGCTGCCTGAAAATCTATTCCGAAAGGCGAGGATGCAATTTCAATAAATAAGCATTCCTGGTTTAAATTTTTCATTTCCTCGTGACTTAAAACTTTTTCGGGTACAGTGTTTATAAGTGCATCAAACGAGAATTCTTTTTTTGCTAATTCATTGAAGGTTGCTATTCTGTAAAATTTTATAGAGGCATCTGCCAAATCTCTTTCTTTTCTTGCAAAAACAGTAACGTCTGCACCAAGATTTTTAAGTGTACTCGCTAATACTTTTCCTACCTTGCCGTAGCCCAAGATAGCACACTTCATAGAGTGAATTGTCACAGGAAGATTTTTTATAAGTATTTCTACAACGCCCTCTGCAGTAGGGACAGCGTTATATATTGCTAATTCTTCAAGTAAAAAATAGTCGTGGAAGGCAACACCTTTTTCATAAAGTGCTTCCTTGAAGCTTTCGGGTAATTGACCACCAAAAATTGTGTGCTTGCTGGTTACAAGCGTCAATATATCTTTTATTTCTACCTTTTCTTCAAAAAGTGGTGCATTTAAGGTTAATCGGTCTTTCGTGAAAGGGAGAGGTAAAATTATATATTCAGCTTCGTTTAAAGCATCACTCAGCATAGTAAAGCAATTAGTGTCAGAAAATGCATAATAGCATACGGAGTATTTTTTCTTTTCTAAATATTCACCAAGGTAAAGTGAGCGTTCATCTCCACCTAAAATTAAAAAAGTATTTTCTTTCATTTTATTCACCCAATACATTTTATTCTGTAATTTAAGAATTGTTACAAAATAAAAAGAAACAAGGCCGCCGAAGCGACCAAGTTCCTTGTATTTAAAGGGGGAGAGAATATATCAACTTTATGAAAAAGGGATTATCAAATTATTCAACGTCTAAAAGCCAGGCTACGTTTGTGTTAAGTACTTCTGCTAAAGCAACAATTTCAAAGTCTGAAACTGAACGAATCTGACCTTCTAATTTTGAAAGACCAGAAGCGTTGAGGTCTACACCACGAATTTGTAATTGTGTAAGCAAATCTTTTTGCTTCATACCAATTTCTTTTCTTCTTGCTTCTACTTTTTTACCACAGATATTGCGGTCACCTAAAGGTTGTTTTCTGATTCTCATAACATTGCCTCACTTTCACAATTTGGGGATTAATGTGCGGTGGGGAAATCTGTGAGTGAGTAATCACTCACAACAGCTTAAAAAATATATTACTCTTTGTCGAGCACTTATATTTCTTAAGTAAGAACTTTATCTTGGCTTCACTATAGCACACTTTTTTATTTCTGTAAAGATATTTTAATAAGAAAAAATAAATTTATGAATATTGTGAAAATATAACAAAAAATAATCCACATTTTGTACTCCTCAGGGGGCTAAAAGGTTTGATTAGAAGTTATATTTATGGTAAAATAAGCAATAGATACAATAATATATAGGGTGAATATTATGAAAACAAAAAACTGGTTATTTTCAGATTATAGTTGCCTTTCAATGGCAGAAGGCTTGCTTTCTGCCAAAGTGGAGAATACACACGTAGTTTACGATATGTTTTTCAGAGAAATTCCAAACAATGGTGGTTTTGCTGTTATGGCGGGTCTCTCTGTATTGATTGAGGAGCTTAAAAATCTTGAATTTTCAGAAGATATTCTCAGTTCATTACAGGCGGATGGCTTTTCCGAAAAACTAATAGATTATTTAAGAAACTTTAAATTTTCTTGCGATATTTATGCTGTACCTGAGGGTACTCCTGTGTTTCCAAACGAGCCTATTGTTAAGGTGTGTGGTCCTGTTATTCAGGTTCAGCTTATCGAAACACTTGTGTTGAATATAATAAATCATCAGACACTTATTGCTACAAAGGCAAACAGGGTAGTGAGAGCTGCTCAGGGTAAGAGCGTTATAGAAATGGGTGCAAGACGTTCACAGGGCTTTGATTCTGCGATGTATGGTGCAAGAGCAGCTTATATTGGTGGCGTTTCTGCTACAACGCTTTATAATGCTTCAAAAGAGTTCAAAATCCCATCGTTTGCACCTATGAGTCATAGCTGGGTTCAGCTTTTTGATGATGAGTTAGAAGCATTTAAGATTTATCTGGAAGAGCACGGCGAAGATGGTATGCTTTTAGTTGATACCTATGATACGTTAGAAAGTGGTGTCAAAAATGCTGTTGAGGCATTTAATTCTGTGCTTGTTCCAAAAGGCTTAAGACCAGCCGGAATTATAATTGATAGTGGCGATATGACATATCTCTCAAAGCGTGCAAGAAGAATTTTAGATGAAGCAGGTTTTCCTGATTGTGATATTTACGCATCAAATTCACTTGATGAAATTCTTATAAAGGATATGATTAATCAGGGAGCTAAAATTGATGGCTTTATAGTTGGTGAAAAACTTATAACTTCAGCATCTTCACCTGTTTTAGATGGTGTTTATAAGCTCTGTGAAACTGAAAAGAATGGCGAAAGAATACCTGCTATTATGGTCAGTAACAATGTGAATAAAATAACCACACCTTGCTCAAAACGTGTGTGGCGACTTTTTGATATGGAATCTGGTAAAGCAATAGCAGACGTTCTGACACTTTCAGACGAAAGTATTGATGCTGAAAAAACATATTCGCTTTTTGACCCTGATTTTACCTGGAAAAGAAAAACTGTTGATAATTTCGTTGCGAGAGAATTGCTTGTTACAATATTCAAGGATGGCGCTTGTGTTTATAATACACCATCCTTGGAAGATATACGTGCTTATTGTAATGAGCAGGTTTCAACTCTCTGGGATGAAGTAACAAGATTTGAAAATCCACATAAATACTATGTAGATTTCTCTGGTAAGCTCTGGGGTGTAAAGCAACGCCTTATTGAGAA
>JAZNCY010000134.1:0-3047 GCA_045587825.1 Acutalibacteraceae bacterium | reverse complement strand
TATATGAAAAAACTGGTTTACACTTTCGTTTTCGTTACTCCCCGATTTTGATTTATATTTTACAAATGTTGCTTTTATAAATCGTGAAGCAGATGAAAAATCACCTGGAAGACCCAAAGCACCAAGTCCCAGACTATAATTTTTAAATTCAATATTCTCTGAAAAACTATTTTGGGATGCACCTTCGTGTAGCGACATATAGTTATTTAAGTTCATTAAATGATAAGGGAAAGTCGGGTTATTTGTAAGAACGCCAATTGGATTTTTGTAAATTTTAATCCCCTCTTTCACGCTTTCAACTGTTAAAGATTTCTCTTTATCTGAAATAATCCAATGTAATGGTGACAAAGGTAAATCGTGGCTAAAATTTATATTAACAAGGTTAATTTCTTTTAATTCCTTTTCCGCTTCAGTGATATTTTTACATTTACCCAAAATATAAGGAATAAACTCAAAAGGTGTTATATTGTTTAAATTTTCGTCAAGCGGTTTATAATCTGCATTCTCTGGAAAATTAAGCCCAGCCATAGAAAGACCTGTTTCATTTGTTGCATCAAAATAAAGCGGGAAATTATTAATAACAGTTGCCATACCAATTATAGCGTAATGTGTTTTTAAAGCTTTAACACACCGCATTTTAATCGCAAAATTTCGTGGTGTTACAACTACCCTTTCGTTATAAGAACGCTCTACGTCTAAATTTCTGCCAAAATAAAAGTCATTTGTTTTATAAGTTACTGCTGTACACATTTTAATCACCAGAAATAGTATAACCAAAAACCCGCCTACAAAATTGTAGACGGATTAAAATATTATTTTATTGAATATCGAACAGAATCTATCAACACAAATTCATCGTTTTCCCAACGAACATCTATGTCTTCAAATTCGCCCCATTCACCAAAATAAATTCTATTTGGTGCCTTTTCAATCTTAAAAATCAGACAATTAATCCCTTTATCCTCCTGAATCTGAATTATCGTATCGCCACCTAAAGCACCTTGGTTTGCATCAAGAATTTCAGCTACATATTCACCGTTTGGCGACGATACAGAGCGTACAACTTTTACATACCCCATACCAGAAAATAGAACTATAAAAATTGAAGAAAAAACTAATGGCAAAACTAAAACTAAAACAGCTATTATATTTACGACTAATTTTGCTTTTGTATCTGAAAGCAATAAATTCAAAACAACTGTAAAAACAAAATTAAGAATCATAATTAAATTAAAAATAATAGTCATATAAAAAGACTCATGGTTAAATTTCAAACAATAAGATAGAAAATTTATAAAAGTAAGAACTGACAATAAAACGAACCATCGTTTTTTATAATATTTTGCTACAAAATTATTTTTTCTTATTGTAAGAACCATAAAGAACAAGGATAAACTAAATGTAATTATAGCCATTACAGAATAATTAAACAATTCAAAACTATAACCAAAAATGCTTGTAATTAAACTACCAACTGGAAGCAACAGATTTAATACAAACATAGAAATAAACAAACTAAAATATAATTTATCCTTTTTCATTTCACTCATTTTATTCACCCTAAAACTTATAAGCAATCCCCGAATTAATAAACCCTACATTTTTAAAATCATCAGGGTTATGACGAACAATATAATCAATATAAGAATCAATAAGCTCGGCGGTTAAAATATAGCCTGATGGGTTAAGGTGACCGTGAAGATAGAATTGTTTTTTGAACTTTTCATCATAAACAGGACCGTATTTATAAAGGTCTATTACATAGGAATTCTCAAAAACTTCTGTTAACTTATAAAGTTCATTATAAAATGCTTCAAAATTAGGGTTAGTTGTTCTTAACTCGTCTTTAGGGAATGACACAAAAAAGAATTTTGCATCAGGGCTAATTTCTTTATAGCGGCTGATAATTGCACCATAGTAACCAATAAATGTTTTTTTGTTTTTAGTATAATCTTCTTTATTTATATCATTAACAGAGCCTATATCTTCATTACCTTTTATATCATTTGCACCGAGTGCAATTACATAAGCCTGACAAGCTTTATCTTTATTAAAGAAGTCATTTGCTTCACCAAAGCTCTCGATATACTCACTCGCTGTCATTCCACCACGAGAGAAATTATATGCAGTCAAGCCATTTTTACGGGCAATATATTGCCCCCACGAATATTCATATAAGTCGTGATATGCTCTGTTTCCCTCATTGTCACAAGTTTCAAATTCACCTGAAGAAAGACTATCACCAATAAAAGCAATTCTTCTGAAAACTGATGTGTGACTGTAACCAGTAACTAAATTATCGAGTGGTTTCTCGTTTTCATTAAATAATTTTTCATTCCAGTTCATAATATCACTCCTATACACTCCAAGGTTTTTCATTAATAAACACTCTAAAAAGTGGCAAACACGATGTAAAAAATCTTTTGTAAGCAATACAGTAATCTTCACTTACCTGAGTTCTTTTACATCCACCAGCTCTGCAAAGACCAAAGACGTTGCAATTTTTACATTTCTCTGGTATTTTAAGGCTTTCTTTAATAAAGTTCTTTGCAGTTTCGCTCTTTTCCATTGTGCCAAAATCTGTTTCAAGAATATTGCCAAGGAAATATTCATCTGTACAGTAGAAGTCGCAAGGGTAAATATTTCCATTTGCTTCTGAAACATATTGATGAGTACAATGTCCTAAAATGCCACATTGTTCAACTGGTTGTCTTAAAAATAATCTTACCCAGTTATCAAACTGACGGATGCTTATATAATTATGACGAACATAATCTTTTACATAAAGGTTAAACACCTTAATAAGAAAATCGCCATATTGCTCTGGGGTCATATAAAGTTCGCTTTCTTCATTACTTCCGAATGGCTTAAGACAAGGTATAAACTGAATGTATTTAAACCCTTTTGAACGGAAGAATTTATAAACCTTTTCACCATTGTCGGCACAAAAACCGGTAAGAACGGTTAATATATTAAACTCAACATTATTTCTTTTAAAAAGTTCTGCAGTAGTAAGAATTTTATAAAATGAGTTATCACCGCTTGGT
>JAZNCY010000133.1:0-4596 GCA_045587825.1 Acutalibacteraceae bacterium | reverse complement strand
CTCAAGCTATGCAGTAGTATTATACACCCTTATAATCGGTACCGCAATTTTAACATCTGTATCGTTATTTTATTATAATTGTTCAAAAATACGCTATTCCTACGCGATTTATTATTTATGCACTGACTTAAAAATAAGTGTTAAAGATGCTATAGAAAAAAGCACGCTTCACTCTGATAATTTTATTAAAGATGGTGTGATTTTAAAATCATCTTTTTTGTTTTGGTTTCTTAGTTGTGTGCTATTTTTCCCGATTTTCTACGTTATTCCCTTTACCAAGCTTTCAAAAGCAAGATTTATTACTTTTACAGATGGATTAAGGTATTCCTTAACACAAACCAATTATTTACCATACACAAATAAAAAAAGCAACCGTATTTCTTAATACGGTTGCTTTTATTAAAAGATTTATTCATCTAAATTGATATTACCAGTTTTATTGATTTTTCTGATTGCTTCTTCATTCATTTCAAGAGATTCATTTTCATCTACATACTCCTGACCGTGAATTTGTGGTGCTTGTTGCTTTTCTAACTGACTACGTCTGTTTCTTACGAAGTCATCATGACGGATTGCAGGTTGACCTGACACAGGTTCAACAAAGAATAATTCATCCTCTTCCTCTTCTTGGGAAAATCTGTGTCTGTTAAGAACAACCCATACAATAACACCTATAAGAACAATAGCAACAGCAACAATAATTACAATTTTAAGTAAAGCCATTTTTGCTGCTTTATCTTTTTCATCATCCTGAGCGCCATCGATACTCTCAAACTGAGCTTCTACAATAACGTTGTTAGCTGGCATTTCAAAAGTATATTCATCAATGAATTTACCATTCACACTCAAGGAATTCTTTACTAATCTGCTACCCTTGTCTGGAGTAACTGTGATTGTAACAATTTCGCCCTCCTGTGCTCTTGTTGGTTCAACTGTAATTACGCCACCTAAGTTTGTGCTTACAGTGATTGAGAATAAAGAATCCTCCTGAAGAGAAGTCCATTTAGCATAGAGAACTGTATCCTCTGTTGCCTTTGAAGTTAAAAAGTCCCATCTTTCAGTGAGTAATTCATCTGAATACCAACCATCAAATTTAAAGCCTTCTTTTTTAGGAGCAGCAGGAACAGTTATTTTACCATCCGCTGAAAGTTCAGCATAAATTGGGTCTTCGCCGTTATTCAACTCTAATTTAACACCTGAACCTGTAACAGCTGCAGCTGTTGTTGGTGGGTTTGTAGTTATTGGATTATAAACAGGTCTTGTTGTATTCGGTGTCTGTGTTGGTGCCTGTGTAGGTGCCTGCGTTGGTGCTTCAGTAGGAGCACTTGTAGGCGCCTCTGTTGGCGCTTCTGTTGGCGCTTCTGTCGGTGCTTCTGTTGTCAGTTCTTCGATAATCAATTCGTCGTCACCTTCAGTAGCAAATGCACATAAATTAATTGAAAGTGCAGAAATAAGCACTAACAAAGCAACAAGTAAAACCTTAACTTTCTTCAATTTCATCACATACTCCAATCAAAATGTAGAATTCATATCTTCATTTATTTTTTCATTAACTGTTTTCTGATATGTAGAGTTATTAATTTTATCCTGAAGCATAGAATAGAATAAATCCTCATCAATAGGTAAAGCAACAGTTTTTCCTAACCAGCTTGAAAGGAAAGCGGCGTTAGAAATAGTAAGACCATTAATACCCTCTTCACCTGATGCTGTAAGCTCTTCTCCACGAAGAATAGCACCAGCAAACTTATTCATAACCTCAGTATGTTGTTCATTTCTGCCATCAAGCTCTGCCTCATAAGTTTTGCTTTCTATAGAAGTGAAACCATCTTCGCAATGATTAATATTCTCAGACACAGCTTGTGACAATTCAGTTATTGTCAATTTACTATTCTCGCATATAATTTTTGCTTTGTCAAGAGTAATTTCTAATCTGTTTGTACCTGGAAAATCGCCTGTTGTTGTGATAAATGTACCAGTTGCACCATTTTTATATTGTGCATAAATCATAACGTCATCTTCAACTTCGATATCGTGCCATTTACCCTCGTGACAAACAGCAGTAATCTTTTCAGGCATACCACAAATCCATTGCCATAAGTCAAGCTGGTGTGGACATTGATTAAGAAGCACACCACCACCTTCACCAGACCAGGTTGCACGCCATCCACCTGAATTATAGTAGCTCTGTGTTCTGTACCAGTCTGTAATAATCCAGGTAACTCTTTTTAACTCGCCGAATTTTCCGCTATGAACAATCTCGTGTGCTTTTCTGTAAAGGCAGTTTGTTCTCTGGTTGAACATAATACCAAATATTTTATCACTCTTTTTAGCAACCTCATTCATTTCACGAACCTGCTTTGTGTAAACACCAGCTGGCTTCTCACTCATAACGTGAAGACCTTTGTTAAGACCTTCAATAACCATTGGTGGATGGAAATAGTGTGGTGTAGCAATAAGAATTGCATCAACCTCGCCTGAATCCATAAGAGCAGAAGCATCCTTAAAGGTTTTTACATCTGGAAGCTGTTCTTTTGCCCATTCTAATCTATCCTCTTTAACATCACAAACTGCGGTAATGATAAATTCTGGCATCTCATTTTTAAGGTAGTTTCTTATATGGCTTGAACCCATATTACCTACACCAATAATACCTAAGCGTACTTTTTCCATAAATAAACTCCTTTACAAAGTTATAAAAATTTTACATTGATTTAAACAAATCCGGTAGCTTCATTAAAGCTGACGGAATATTTTTGATTAATTTGAGGGCGCTCGGAGTCAATGGTTTATCATTAAGAACATCGCAAAGCGCATCACACATTTCATCATTGAACACACCTGAGCTCATTGTTACAAAGCAACGAAGAGGTATCTGGAACGCAGTGTTCTTCATCATCTCGCTGTTTATACCGCCACCGCCGATTTTTTCAACTGCTGCAGTAATAAGTTTTGTTATTTTCTCACCACGAACAGTACCATCAGCATATTCAAGTGTGCAATTCTTATCAATAGGAAGTGACATATCACGTTCACTCTCAGGTATTTCGTGACCTAAAATCGCAGTAAACTCATCATCAGTAACAAAAGCCATATCACCAGTGTAATATACAGGTGCCTGTGCTCTGTAATCAGGAACCTCAGCATTTATGGAAGAGGTGACCTTAACTGAATCAGTTAAATAAATTTCTTTTGATGAAGCACCAACGAGAATTTTATATTCCCCTGTTTCTACGTGCCAATCATTTATATTTACATTATAAAAAGCAAATGAGCGTTTATTAAGTTCTATTGAAACTTCTTTTTCTTCGCCTGACTTCAGGAATATCTTTTTAAAGCCTTTTAATTCTTTAGGTGCCTTGAAAATTTTACTTTCAGGAGAAGCCACGTAAACCTGTGCTACCTCTGCGCCGTCTCTCTTACCAGTGTTTTTAATCTTGAAAGAAACAGTAACTATGTCAGTATCTTTAATACTTTTGCTACTGAGTTTAATATCTGAATACTTGAATGTAGTGTAAGAAAGACCGAAACCAAATGGGAATAAAACATCCTTTTCTGTTTTATCGTAATATCTGTAACCTATAAATATACTTTCACGATACTCAACTGAAAGAAGTGTACCAGGGAAATTATTTCTTGATGGAGTATCTTCTAAATTAAGAGGATAAGTTTCAGAAAGCTTACCAGACGGATTAACCTTGCCTGTAAGAACATCAAACATTGCTCCGCCACCTGCCTGACCCAATAAAAGACCATTAAGAACTGCTTTTACATCATAAAGCCACGGCATAGAAACTGCAGAACCACCTGAAAGCACAACTACAACATTACTGTTGCACGCTGAAACTGCTTTAACAAGCTCATTGTGAGCTGGTGGAAGATTAATATGCTTTCTGTCAAAGCCTTCTGATTCATAAATTTCTGTAAGACCAACAAACACTACTGCTACATCAGCCTTTTTTGCAAGCTCAACTGCTGAAGCAATAAGTTTACTATCCGGTTCATCAGTAGATTTATCGTAGCCACGAGCATACGCTAATTTATAACCATTTCTTAAAAATTCCTGATAGCAAGAGTCGAGTTCAGTTGGATTTATAAGCGAACTACCCGCACCCTGATATCTTGGATATTTAGCCATTTCACCGATAAACGCTATCTTTTTTGATTTATCTAATGGCAGAATATCATCTGTATTTTTAAGAAGTACCATTGATTCACTTGCGATTTTTCGTGCAAGCTTATGGTTTTCTTTCATATCACAATTATAATCTGAATGTAAATTCTCTGCACCCTTTAATATCAATTCAAGAATTGTATCAACATTTTTATCGAGTACATTTACATCTAATTCGCCACTCTCAACGGCTTTTATAATTTTTTGTGGACCTAAGCCACCAGAGCTTGGCATTTCAAGATTTTTACCAGCTTTAATGCCGTCAACAATTTCGTTTTCAGCACCCCAGTCGGTAACTACCACGCCACTGTAGCCCCATTCATCTCTTAAAACATCTGTAAGGAGCCATTTATTTTCCGCACAGTACGTACCATTCAATTTATTATAAGCATTCATAACTGTCCAAGGTTTTGACTCCTTAACAG
>JAZNCY010000132.1:0-9053 GCA_045587825.1 Acutalibacteraceae bacterium | reverse complement strand
AGCGTTTCCGAAATTCTCAATTCTTAATTCTCAATTTTTAATTAATTACAAGTGTCCCACTTGTAATTATGAAGCTCGCCTTTATTACTAAGCTCTGGGTAACCCATTTGCCTCAATGCTTCATAAACACCAATAGCAACTGAGTTTGAAAGGTTAAGACTTCTTGCATCGTCAATCATTGGTATTCTTACACATTCGTCTGGGTGCTCTAAAAGGAGTTCTTCAGGCAAACCTTTTGTCTCTTTGCCGAAAAATAAAAAAGATTTATCGGTGTATGTAACGTCAGAGTGAGTCTGTCTTGCTTTTGTTGTGAAAAAGAAGAATTTACCGTCTTTGTTTTTAGAGAAAAAGTCGTCTAAATTATCATAATAAGTAATGTCGAGTAAATACCAGTAATCAAGACCTGCTCTTTTTAATTTTTTATCGTCAATAGTAAAACCCATTGGTCTTACTATGTGAAGCCTTGCACCAGTAGCGGCACAGGTTCTTGCAATATTGCCTGTGTTTTGTGGTATTTCAGGCTCAACCAAAACAATGTTTAATTCGCTCATATCTTTTTTAATTCCTTTAATAAATATGGTATTCCACGTTCAAAATCAACGCCGTAGTGAGTGTCAGGTGAACTTTCTTTTGTTCTTTTAATGCAGTCGCAAGTAAATCTTACTGCAATGCACATAGAGTCGTAAAGTGAAAATCCATTAAGAAGTCCACCACAAAAGCAACTGGCAAAAACGTCGCCAGTGCCGTGGTAATTTTCGGGGATTTTTTCATTGAAATAATATTCTGCTTTTCTATCTTCACCCATACACGCCGCACCAATTTTGCTTTCTTCAAATGAAACACCCGTTAAAACAACGTTTTTAACACCTAAATCCATAAGTGAATTTAAAAGCTTTTCAATATATTCTTTATCTTGAACTCCGTCAATATACTCTGTGTCAGTCATAAAACACGCTTCTGTAATATTTGGTAAAATAATATCTGCCATAGCACAGAGTGAGGTCATCTTTTTAGCAAATTCTTCATTGAAAAGCACGTACATTTTTCCGAGGTCAGCCATACAAGGGTCTGCTATTAATATATTGTCATCTGTTTTGAATTTTTTAACAAAATCTTTAACTATGTCAATTTGTTCTATTGAACCTAAAAAACCGCTGTATATAGCATCAAATTTTAAGTCAATACTTTTCCAATGCTCTGTTATAAGTGGCATATCACTTGTTAAATCTCTGTAAGTGTAGCCAGTAAATCCGCCTGTGTGAGTTGAAAGAACTGCTGTGGGCATACAAACACATTCAATCCCAGAAGCAGAAATCAAAGGCGAAGCAACTGTTAAAGAGCATCTGCCAAAGCCCGAAACATCATTTATAGCAACAAGCCTTTTTTGTTTATCCATAAAATCATCCTAAAAATTATTGTAAAATTTTAACTTGGCTATATATTATATCACTTCCCATTATTTAATGCAATCATAACAGATTATTTTTGTGTTTTAAGGCAAAAATATTTTTGAAGGGGAGTGAAAAAATGAATAAAAAGAATATGGATATGCTTAAAATTGGTGGAGCAATGATGGCAGTTGGTACTGCAGCAGCAATGGCAACTGGTATGAGCAAAATGAAAAGTAATCCTAAAAAAACTATGAAAAAACTTGCAAAAAAATCTGCAAAAACAGTTGACGGCATAATGAATAATATGCAATATATGTTTAAGTAAGCGTTTTCAGGCTATCAAATTTAAAGTTTGATAGCCTTGAGACTTATTGAAAGGATGAGAGTATGAAAAAATTTTTGTGCTTAATTTTAGCAGGAATTCTGTCACTTTCTGCTTGTGGAAACCAGAATGAAAACGATACAACAACACAAACTACTACAGAAATTATTACAGACACAACAAATGAATTAACTGAAACAACCCATCTTTCAGATACAACAGAAGCAACCGAAGCAACCGAAGCACCAAATCCTGAAGGAATGAGTAATGGAATAAAAGAAAATAAAAAATCAATTTATGGCAAAAAGACGGGCACCAAAGAAACCTACACAGGTCTTGAGCCACTCCCTGAAACTACAATACCCGTTGTTGATAAGGATAATTTAAAAGGCTTGAGTGAGAAAGAAACAGGGCATTCTTATGGTGTTTCTAAAAATGGCGTTCCACACGAAATTTCAGTAAATAATCAGAAAATATATGAAAAATATAACGCCATTTGCTTGGATACAAGTGGCGAAAAAGTGATTTATCTTACATTTGACTGTGGTTATGAGAATGGGTGTACTAATGAAATTTTAGATGTTTTAAAAGAAAAACAAGTACCAGCATCATTTTTTGTGACGCTACCATATTTGAAATCTGCACCCGAGGTTGCTTCACGAATGATTTTAGAGGGTCACGTTGTCGGTAACCATTCAGACACACACCCAAATTTTTCAACTATTTCAAGAACACAAATGGCAAAGGAAATTGAAAATGTAGATAATTATTTGAGAACTCATTTTGGTTATTCTTCTTCATATTTCCGTTTTCCTCAAGGGGCATATTCAGAAAGTGCCCTCGATTTAGTTAACAATGCGGGTTATACCTCAGTTTTCTGGTCGAGTGCCTATGCCGATTGGGACGTGAATAACCCGAAAGGTAAGCAGTATGCATATGAAACAGTAACCTCACGTCTGCACCCAGGGTGTGTGCTTCTCTTGCACGCCGTTTCAAAAGATAATGCAGAAGCTTTGGGGGATATAATTGACTATGCAAGAAGTGAAGGCTATGAATTCAGGCAGCTTCCGTGAGTTGTTAGCTGTTAGCAATCAGTTATTATTTAAAAAATCTATCGTTTTCAAAAACTGAAAATGATAGATTTTTTTGAGTGTAGTTTAAAATAAGCTATTGAAAAATAATAACTATTATGTTATATTATAGATGTTACATAGATTATTGGGAGTTTTCGTTGTAACGTTTTGGGAGTAATTGAATAATAATGGAGGAATTGAATATGAAAAAGGCAATAAGTGTATTGCTATGTTTTGTTATGGTTATAGGTGTATTCTGTTCTGCCCCTATGACCGTTTTTGCTGTTGAAATGGAAAACGTGTTAGCTTTCTATCTCAATAATACTGAAACTGGTTACATAGTTAGTTGCATAGATAGTGAGTATGAAGGCGATATTGTTATTCCAGCTGAATATGAAGGTTTGCCTGTTACAGAAATCGATGGTTACGGATTTTATTATTGTTATAAAATAAAGTCAATTACTATACCAGAAACTATTGAGATTATTGAAATCGGTGCGTTTAACGATTGTTATGAGTTAACTGAATTTATAGTTGATGAAAATAACCAGCATTTTACGAGTATTGATGGTATTCTTTATAATAAAGACGTAACACAGTTAATTGCTTTACCTGCCGCAATGACGGGTAGTTATGTTATGCCTGAAACACTTACACAAGTAAAACTTGATACGTCTTCTGCTTCTAAAATTTCTTCTATTACAATAAACAGCAAGGTTGAAGAAATTAACGTTGACCTGTTGAAAATAAATTGTACTAATCTTGTTGAAGTAAAAGTTTCACCAGAAAATCAGTTTTTCTCATCAGAAAACGGTGTTCTTTTTAACAAAGATAAAACTGAATTAATCTTCTGTCCGAGTCTTGATGTGGAAAGTTATACTGTTCCAGAAACAGTTACCAGAATTGGCACATTCGCTTTTTCTTATACAGATATTTCTTCTGTTACTGTTGGCGGTAACGTAAAAACTATTGCAGAAAGAGCGTTCTCTCATTCATATATTAAAAATATTACTTTAGAAGAAGGTATTGAATTTTTTGGGGATGGCGTTTTTTCGTATTGCAATTTTCTTAAAAGTGTAAAAATTCCTTCTAACGTAAAATTAATTTCTGGATTATTTGCTTATTGTGATAATCTTGAAGAAGTTGAATTAGGCGACAATATAGGCAGAATAGTAACGTCGATTTTTAAAGAAACAAATAATCTTAAAAAACTCACCTTGGGTAATAATTACGGAGAAATTGCAAGTACTGCCTTTGGTGGAGTTAAAAGTGTAGATGAGCTTCATATTAAAGATATAGAAAATTGGATTCCTATAAGTTTTTCTGCTTCTGATAATATATTCTCAAAAGCAACCAATATCTACGTTAACGGTAAAGATATAACTGAAATTACAGAACTTGCTATTTCTAAAGAAACAGATTTTACTGCTAATACAGCTTTATTCAGAAGACTTACTGGTCTTACTGAATTTAAAATTGCAGAAGGTGCAGACCATATTAATTACGCTGTTCGTGATGGTGTTTTATATGATGACAGCGTAACAAATATTATTAAATATCCTACCGGGAAAACAGGTGAATATGTTGTTCCTGAAACAGTCAGAACAATAAGCGCACACGCTTTTAATGGTGTTATTGGTCTTACAGAAATAGAAATTCCAGACGAAGTTATTTTCCTTAATGACTATATGTTTGCAAACTGCTCTAACTTAGAGCGTGTAGTTCTTCCAGAAAATACTACCGCAATTCCATTTGGTGCTTTTTTGAATTGCAACAGTCTTAAGAGTATTGATTTAGGAAGTTCATTAGAAGTTATTGAGCAATCTGCTTTTTCTAACAGTGCTCTTACAGAAATTACAATTCCAGATACAATAAAATATGTTCGTAAGGATGCCTTTTATAATAATAAAAATCTTGAAACAGTAAGAATGGGCAAGAATGTAGAATATGTGAACGAAGAAGCATTTTTTGCTTGTTCTTTAAAGGATTACTACATTTCAAGTGAAGTGGTTACAGAAAGAAATGTGTCAGGTGTAGATGCTACTGTAATTCACTTTACAGATGGCGTTAAAGAAATTTCATCAGAAGCATTTGCTTTTAGAAAATCTATTAAAGAAATCTCATTTTCGGATACAGTTGAAACAATCGGTAGCAAGGCTTTTGATAGCTGTAAAAATCTTAATACAATTAATTTTGGAACAGGTTTGTTAGAAGTAGGGTCAGAAGCTTTTGTGAATTGTACTTCTCTCCAGAAAGTGAATATAAAAAAATTACACTTCTGGTGTAACGTGAGATTCAGTGATAGCGAAGCTAACCCGTTATATTACGCTCAGAATCTTTACGTTAATGACGTTCTTGTTGAAGAACTTGAAATTCCAAATGGTGTAATTGCTGTTGAAGATTACGCTTTTTCTAATTGTAAATCTATAAAAAAGATTACAATTCCAGAAAGTGTTAAAACGTTAGGCACAATGGCTTTTACCGGTATTTCGTTAGAACAGCTTTATATTCCGGATATTAAACACTGGTGCGAAATAAATATAAAAAATGGTACTTCACTTCACATAAAAGAAGATGTAACCGAAGTTTTTGTTGGTGGTGAAAAAATCACTGAACTTGTAATACCAGATGGTGTTACAAAAATTCCTGCCAGTGCTTTCCATAGCTGGTACTTTTTAGAGAGTGTTACGTTTAATGATGACGTTACAGAAATTGGTGATTTTGCATTTTGTCATTGCATAAATATAAAAGAGCTTACTTTACCAGATACTGTTAAATATATCGGTAGTTATGCTTTTTCTCTTTGCTATTCTTTAGAAACTCTCGATTTAGGTAGTGGCGTTGAAGAAATAATGGATTACGCCTTCCAAGAATGTATATCTCTTAAAAAAGTTGTTATTCCAGGTAGCGTTACAACATTGGAGTTTGGTGCTTTTAATGATTGTATCGGTTTAAAAGAAATTGTTTTTGGTGATGGACTTCTTTTTGTACCTGACAATACTTTTTCTAATTGTATTGCCATTGAGAGCATAACTTTTGGTAAAAACATTCAATACTTGTATGACAGTTTTTATGATTGTCCTGCACTTAAAGAAATAAGAGTAAAAGATTTGGCTTCCTGGTGCGAAATGGAAAAAGGTTATTTTTCTTTATCTCAGATAGAAAGATTTTACGTTAATGATGAACTCCTTGAAGGGGAGTTGATTATACCAGAAGGAGTAAACAGAATTTCAAGCAGGTCTTTTCACGGTTACTCTTTAATAACAAGCATAACAATCAGCGATTCTGTAACAGAAATTGGCGAATATGCATTTGGTGAATGTGAAAATCTTGAAAAAGTTACTTTTGGTAGTGGCGTAAAAACTCTTTCGGGCGTATTCCTTTATGCTTCAGATAAACTTACAGAAGTAGTGCTGAGCGAGGGTATTGAGAGAATTGAAGAATCTGTATTTAGTTCTCTTGACAATTTAGTGAAAATAACGTTGCCAAAATCACTTAAATATGTTGCGGCAGGGGCTTTCGATTCGAGTTATTTATTAAGAGACGTGTATTATAATTCGGATTTAACTGACTGGATGAATATCGAGTTTGAAGGTTCAACATATCCTAACTTCAACGGCGCAAGCTTATATCTTAATGGCGAGCTTTTAGAAAATCTCGTAATTCCCGAAGAGTTTACCGAAATACCTAAATATGCTTTTGCGGGTATTAAGAGCATTAAAAGTGTCGAAATACACGATAACGTAGAAGCTGTTTCAAACGGCGCTTTTATGTATTGTTCGTCAATAAAAAGTCTCAAGCTAAGTAAAAATCTTACTGAAATCGGCAACTATGCATTTAAAAACTGTAGTGGCTTAGAAGCAATTGACTTGCCAAAAAAACTCACTACTATTGGTGAAGAAGCGTTTTCATCCTGTAATGGTTTAACTGTGGTTGATATTCCTGAAGGTGTGTCTGTACTTACACGCAGAGTGTTTGCAGATTGCAAAAATTTAGAAAGCGTACGTTTACATAACGGACTTACAGTAATAGGTGCAGAGTCATTCTACAACTGTCCGAAACTCAGTAGCATAAATGTTCCTAAAACAGTTACCAACGTTGGTAGTAACGCTTTCAAAAAAAGCGGACTTACTTATGTTTATGGTGAGCCATATACGATGGCAGAGACTGTTGCAAATTCATATAATGCGCAGTTTATAGACACAACAACTCTTTTTGCTGCGGTTGGTGAAAACAAGCAAAATGGTGTTTGTGTTGTAACAGATGGTATAATGCAGACAAATGTTAATGATTTAGTGAAAACGTTTAATTCATACTATGAAGCAAGGGTTTTAGAATCAAGTGGAGGCAAATTCCTTGGTACTGGTTCTATAATCGGTGTGTATGATACTAATAGTGGCAATCTGGTAAGTGAAATAGTGGTTGTTGTTAAAGGTGACCTTAATGGTGACGGTGTTTGCGATGCGCTTGACTGTATGCTCGCAGAGCTTACAAGAACTTCTTGTATAACACTTGGTGAATGTTATATGTTAGCAGGTGATTATACTGAAAATAACGAAATCGACCTTGACGATTTCCAACAGATTGCTAATAAAGTGGTGAATAGAGAAGCAGCATAATAGCTGTTAGCTATTAGTAATTAGTAAAAAAATTCTATCATTTTCAAAAACTGAAAATGATAGAATTTTTATTTTTGTTCACTTGTAATTACAATCAAACGCGAAGCGTTTCCTATAATTCCGAATTATTTTATGAACTTCTCCATCGCCCCAATGAATATTTCATTTCTCGTAGTCGAAATATTAGAAATGAAAATAATATCGTCAATTTGTTTCTTGCCAGAAAATTCGCTAAGAGTGACGTCATAATATCTTGGGTCTATAATGTGAATTGTTTTGTAATGGGGGATAAGGAATGGTATAAAAGCGTTACCAAAAGAATCTTTAATAACAAGGCAGGTTTCACCATCTGCTTTGTCAAGATTTTCAATTACAGAGTAAGGCTGGTCGGCACCTATAAATGCGGTGTATTTCATATTAGGTGCATAACTGGAAGCATCTGCTACAACATCCCAATTAAACGTTTTGCCGTCTTTTGGTGTAATTTTAAATTCAACGTTGTTAAATGGCTCGTAAGCAATAACTGTGTCAGGTGTCTTTGCAAGTGCCGGGGATTGTTCTGTGCTTGCATAAAAGCTACCAAGAAAACCATCAAAAGAAAGAACTTTATATTTATCAAGTGAAACAGGGTCTACACCTTTGGTATAAATGAATTGCTCATAAGCATAGTAAGCACCTAAAGCAGTCCAGTGGTGGTCAGTTCTGAAATATAGATATTCAGTTCTGTGATTGCGAAGATTTTCATAAATACCTGTAACAGCAGTGGTGTTTTTAAATGATGAATTAAAATATTGCAGTGCTTTTTTCTGGTCGGATGAATTAATATCTTTTCTTATAGCATCGTTAAGCTCAATATCAATGCTTGTAGGAACAACAAGCGTGTAAACATTAGATTTGTTACCTGAAGTATTTTTGATGTTGTTAACAGCGTTTATGTATCTTGGAGCAAGTGAGTTTGAAAAGTTATAATATTCATAAGCTGAGTTACCTGCAAGTAAAACAGCCCCCAAAGACTGAATGTTCATATCAGTAGGCTTCGTCTCTATTATATCACCAGTTGTTTCTACAACATTTGGTGAAGTAACAGTTGGTTCTTCTGTTGTAGTAGGTGCGGTAGTTGTTATTGTTGTGCTTTCTTCTGTAACTGTAACAATAACGTCTAAAGGTACGTCAGGAATATCATCGCCGCCCTCAACGTCGCCGTGGATTTTAACTGAAGAAAATCCCGAAAGTGACTTTAAAACGGTGTTAATCTTAGTCATTCCTTCTCTTAATGGGAATGTGTCGGAAAACCAAAGAGTAATATTGTCAAAGTAATCACCTTTGCAAAATGATTCAAAAGTGAATTGGGGAAATTCCTGAAGTGAACGTTTTTCAGTTTCAGAATATGTAGGTCTTAAAGGAATAATAAAAGCTAAAGCTGTGCCTAAGTAAAGCGTTATAAAGAATGATGCTATTTTTATAACTTCTTCTCTTTTAGGCTTTTGCTTAATAACTATTACTTCAGTTTTTGTTTTTGAACTCTTGTGATTTTGTTTTTTGTGTTTTGGTTGTTTCTCAGGTGTGGGAGCCTTAAAAACAAAATCACGAGGTTTATTATAAATCATCCTGTGTAAGTCGGATCGTAGCCATGTCGTTCTGTGAGCCA
>JAZNCY010000131.1:0-11932 GCA_045587825.1 Acutalibacteraceae bacterium | reverse complement strand
AAAATCTCAGGCACACATCGATGCTGGTGCGAAGAAAGTTATTATTTCTGCTCCCGCAGGTAACGACTTAAAAACAGTTGTATTCAGCGTTAACGAAGACACATTAACAAAAGATGACACCATCATCTCCGCTGCTTCTTGTACAACAAACTGCTTGGCTCCGATGGCTAAGGCATTGAATGACTATGCTCCCATCCAGTCAGGAATCATGTCAACAATTCACGCTTACACAGGCGACCAGATGATCTTAGACGGTCCTCACAGAAAGGGCGACTTACGTCGTGCAAGAGCTGGTGCTATCAACATCGTTCCTAACTCAACAGGTGCTGCTAAAGCTATCGGCTTAGTTATCCCTGAGTTAAACGGCAAACTCATCGGTTCAGCTCAGCGTGTTCCTGTTGCTACAGGTTCAACAACAATCTTAACAGCTGTTGTTAAGGGCACAGACGTAACAAAAGAAGGCATCAACGCTGCTATGAAAGCTGCTGCTTCTGAAAGCTACGGCTACAACGAAGACCAAATCGTTTCTTCAGACGTTATCGGTATGAAATACGGTTCACTCTTCGATGCAACTCAGACAATGGTTTCAAAAATTTCTGACGATCTTTATGAAGTTCAGGTTGTTTCTTGGTATGACAACGAAAACAGCTACACAAGCCAGATGGTTAGAACAATTAAATACTTCGCAGAACTTTAATTTTAAAGAAAAAGCCTTGCAGTGAAAACTGCAAGGCTTCTTTAGTTGTTAGTTTTTAGCGGTTAGTTGTTAGTATTATAAAAACAACAAAGCTCTATCATTTCATTTTTTTGGAATGATAGAGCTTTTTAATTTAATTACTGAACACTGACTTAATAACAACTAAGCTATAGCTTTATTGACTACTGCATTGAAGTCATCAATATTAATTTCACTATCTTCTGCTAAGTTAGCTGCAGTGAAATAAACGCCTTCAAATGAAACATTATTACTTTCGTGTCTTGCAAGTTCTATGAGCATTAAGTCGAGTGCATCACAGATACTGTCACCATTAACATCGCCCAGAACAACAACGTTATATTCTTGAACAAGTTCTTGATTTTCGTTGTAGACCTTAACAACACTACCAGTACCCAAACGCTTAACTTCACCATAATTATAACTTTCTTGAATTTCAGTAGTGTAACCTGCTTTCACTTCAACAATATTAGTTAAATCTGCAACATTCTTCATATCAGTAACAATATTGTCATCTATAAATTTAGTTTCAAAATCAAGTATTTCGAAGAAACTTTCTACAACAACAATAAACTCTATTACCTCATCATTATAAAACAACTGTGCATTTTTTGTTCCCTGTGTTGAAGTATCTACTGTTGTGATTGAGAAACCACTGCCTATTATGTTAAAAGTACCATCATCATAAACAATTTTCAACTTAACATCATCAGCGGTAAAGCTATCACCAACTGCACGTTTAAAGCTACCATTATCTTCAATTACTTCATAAGAAGCTATTGTTCTTACAGTGCCAACAGCAACTGTGAATTCAGTTTTTAATTCACCTTTTGCTACAGTTACAGTTTGAACGCCAGTTTTTAATGCATTATAACCAGAAAGTGTATAGTCTGTAATTTCGTGCATTGTACCATCAGTATAAAGCCCCATAATAACAAGACCTGTGTAATCTACTTTTTCACGAAGCTCGTAGTTAAGTTTTGTTGGTAAGGCTTCAACAACAATTTCGGTTAATTTTGGTCTTAAATCTACAATATTGAGTTCTAACGTATCGGTATACTCATAACCTCTTGCAGAAGTCCATTTTACTGTAATTGTATTTGTACCCTCTACTGAACTATCAAAACCTTCAACAGTGAAGTTCATAATATCCTTTGTTGTTTCGTCATTATAATTAACTCTTACAACCATACCGGTTTTATCGAACTCTTCGCCAATAGCGTAAGTAGTTTTTTGTGGGTTAGTTACAATTTCAATATTTTTTACTGAACGGATATGAACATTGAAATTATAGGTAAGTCCACTCGCAGTGCTTGCAGTAATTACAGAGTCACCAGCACTCCATTTATCAGCATAAATATCGTGACCGTAAATATCAACATTATTGTTATCTGATGTAAGAGTAATTACTTCGTTAGAGTCTTCTGGGTAAATTTCAAATGAAGCTCTGTAGGTTTCGCCTTGCTCTAAAACAACTTGCTCGTTACCATCTTTAATTAAAATACCCTCTGTCATAATTCCGTTTGGAACAAATTTAAAGCCATTTTCTGTTGCAAAGGATTCTGCAAGGCTACCTGTTTTACCATAAATTGTAGTTTTTTCAGGGTAAGAAAACGCAGTAGAATCAATACTTGTTACAGACTCGGGAATTATAACCTCTTTCAAAGAAGTGGCATTCATAAATGCACTTGCACCAATTTTTGTAAGACCTTTTGGAAGCTCTATTTTTTCAAGTGAAGCACAATCTTTAAAGGTGTTATCACCAATAGTAGTTACGCCATAATCTTTAATAGTAACATCGCTTAAAGCTTCACAACCCTGGAAAACAGAAGTTCCGAAGGTTTTAGTTGACTCGGGAATGTAAACCTTTTCGAGTGCAGAACAGCCCATAAACGCTTGGTTACCTATTTCTTCTACAGTTTCAGGTAAAACCGCTTCTTTAAGAACTGAGCAATTCTGGAAAGCATTGTCCTCAATTAACTTTAAAGATGCATCTGCAAAATTAAGGCTTTCAAGGGAAGAACATCCGTAGAATGCGTATTGTCTTATATTTTCAACTGTTTTCGGGAGTTCAATTGTTTTGAGAGAAGAACAGTTGTAGAAGGTGTTATAAGGAATTTCAACAATTGAACTTGGTAATTTTACAGTTTCTAATGAAGTACAGTTCTCAAACATATATGACCCCATACTTACAACTGAATCAGGGATGCTTATTTCAGGTAAAGAAACACATCTGTTAAATGCATCTCTACCTATCGTTGTAACTGAATCACTAATTTGAACATCATATAATCTCACGCAATTTAAAAACACTCCATCTTCAATTGCTGTTACCGTATCTGGAATTGTTATTTTTTCAAGACCTACACAACCAGCAAATAAATTTTTCGCTATTTGAGTTGTTCCTCTTTCAAATGTTACAGTTTTTAATTTTTCACATCTATAAAATGGACCTGATGTAAAATAATCATATGTTTTGTCATTAAATGTATAAGAGTCACTCCATCCTGTTGAACAACTATCCAATGATTTAGGTATTTCTATTTCTTCAATAGCTGTATTACCAAAAGCATGTAATCCTATTTTTAGTAACCCTTTTGACAATCTGATATCTTTTAAATTGTAACAATTGTTAAATGCTGATTGTTCCACTTCTCTTACTGAATCGGGTATTTCTATAGAAATTAAGCTTACACAACGCTCAAATGCACCTAGTTCAACAAGTGTTACAGATTCCCCAATTTTCACATCACTAAGTCTAAGACAATCCTCAAAAGCACCACGTTCAATTATTGTTACAGTATCGGGGATTGTTATTTTTTCAAGTCCTGTGCAACCTGTAAATAAATACTGTGCTATTTGAGTTGTTCCACTTTCAAATGTTACAGTTTTTAATTTTTCACACTTATAAAATGGTCCCCCTAACAAATAATTGTAAACCTCATCGCAATACGTATATGATTCAAACCAACCAACACTAGGACACAAATCTAATGATTTAGGAATTTCTATAGTTTCAATTGCTGTTTCCGCAAAAGAAAAGCTGCCTAATTCAACAATATTTTTAGACAAGTCAACTTTTTTCAAATTATAGCAATATTCAAACGCATATTTATCTATTGTTGTTACAGAATTTGGGATTGCTATGCCTGTTAAACTTACACATTTATAAAATGCACTTACGCCAATTGTAGTTACTGCATTACCGATTGACACCTTATTTAAACGCAAACAATCTTCAAATGCACCTTGCTCAATCGTTGTTACTGTATCTGGTATTGTTATTTCTTCAAGCCCTGTACAACCTGCAAACAAATACTGTGCTATTTGTGTTGTTCCATTTTCAAATGTTACTGTTTTTAAATTGTCACAAAAGCCAAATGGACCTAAGCAACAATCGTACTCAACATCCTTATAGGTGTAACCATATGTATTGCTCCAATCAGCTTTATCAAGTGATTTTGGTATTTCTATACTTTCAATCGCTGTTTTGGAAAATGCCTTATATCCTAATTCAAGTAACCCTTTTGACAACTTTACATTTTTCAAGTTATAGCAATTTTCAAATGCACTATAACCAATTGTAGTTACAGAATCAGGAATTGTGACACCCGTCAAACCAAAGCACCTATAAAAAGCACAATTACCAATTGATAAAACAGAAGTTGGGATATTTACATTTTTAAGACTAAAACAATCTGCGAATGAATATGCTTGGATTTCTTCTGTTCCGCTTGGTATATTTATTGTTTCAAGACCTGTGCAACCAGAGAAAAGATAGTCTGCAATTCTTACAGTACCATCTTCGAAGGTTACTTGCTTTAAATTATCGCAACCAACGAAAGGTCCACCATTAATAATATAGTTTGTTCCATTATATGTGTAGGAATATGTGCTATAAGTTCCATCTTCCAACGATTTGGGAATTTTAACACTTGGAATTGCAGTGTAACCAAATGCACCATTTCCTAAAGTAATAAGATTTTTAGGTAAAGACACTTCTCTTAAATTATAGCATTGGTAAAAGGCATGATGTGCAATTGTTGTAACTGAATCAGTAATATCAACTGACACTAAATTATTACAATTTGCAAAGGCATAACTTTCAATTGTGGTTACTGTGTCAGGTAAAACAATGTGACCCACCTTTTTTCCTTTAAACGCATTTGAACCAATACCAACGACTGTGTAACCATCTACTTTTTCGGGAACATTCAAATAATAAGAATCTATATTATAAGAAGTAATTGTTGCACCATTTGTCTCATTTAATTTGTAGCTGAACACAGGCACAATTTCATTTGCGGCATTTATACCAGAAGTACCATTCCAGCCAGACCAACCACTACCAAACCAACGAGAATTAGTTCTGGTAAAATAATCATAATTCACCATATCAACATTAGGATTTTGACCTCTGGTACATTCAGGAACAATATATTGATCCTCATAATGCTGAACTATTCTATACGGACTATTCGTGTGATTTACAACTTCTTTTTCTGCTTTGAATTCGGTTTTCCATATTCCTAAAATATCTATTTCAACTTTTGCACCAATATTAAAATACGCAAATGCATACAAATGTGCACACACATAAGGTTTTTTATCATCAAGATACTTTTTAATTCCCACCGTACCCTTTAAACCTGTTTCGGCATAAACTGACGCTTCAAAAAGAGGAATTCTTGTTACATTAAATTCGACACCAACCCCTAATTCCACTTCTGCTTCAGCTTCTATATAATAATATTTTTGCTTATACTCGCTAATAGTACGAACATTCTGTTTTGGGGCTCCGGCAATACCAACAACTGCACTACCTTCGCTAATACATTTTATTGACCCGCTTGCATCAAATTTAAATTTCGCCTCTAAATTACCTACGTGTGGAATTGGAATATAGCCTAAAAGTATTTCTTTTTCTTTGAACTTAGTTTTGCCAGAAATCTCATAAGAAACTTCTTCGCAATATAAATATGCTGATGCACCTTTTTTACTAATAGAATAAGAAATCGTAGGGCTTTTAAGAGTTACTTTTATAACAACACTTTTTCCGTCTTCACCCTTAAATTCAGTTTCCAGCGAAAGATCCCACAATTTGGTAGTATCTTTTGTAGCAAGTTTTAATTCTGGGTACGATATAAAGCCATCGCTTTCTTCTGGAACCGAAACTTCACTTACATTGTCATATTCCTTCAACTCCATTTCAATACCATCAGCTGGTACAAATTGCAACTGACTCGCATCATAAATAACACCCTGTGCATCTACATTTGTAAATGCTTCTTCATCTGCAACCTCTGAAATGGTGATAGTTGTTACATTTTCATTTACAGTAATTTCTTCTGCTAAATAAACGTCTGGAATCCCGTTACAATAAACCGCAAATTTATTACCAACTGCTAATTCTACAGGACAATCTGTAATTGTAACTGTATTGTTTTCAATATCTTCAGAAATAACTGTACCATCAGGTACTACGATTACATCATCTGTGAATTCAAATACGCTTTCATAATTTTCGTCAATAACAGTTACCTCGAGAACATCTATTGCATCCTCAAGCATCTTTTCAATTTCTGTTTTTGTAACTACAGTTTCAGGTACAAAAGCACCGTCTATAAGCTCTACCCAACCTCTGTTTATTGCGATTTGTGCACTATCTTTCAAACGTTGCTCTGTTACAAGTTTTGCTGCAGCATCTTGCTCAATAAAATCAGCATAAACATCTTCATCTGTTGATTCACTACCAGTTGATTCGTCGCCGCTTTCAGTTCCCTCAGTTGTTTCGCCTTCGCCCTCTGTTATAACTTCTGTTTCTTCTGTGTAGCTCCACAATTCTGTTGAATCTGAAAAAGTGTAACTCTCACTTTCGTCAACCTGAAAACTCAAAAGAGCATTAAGCGTTGAAACCGCAAAATCACGGGTTAAAGCATCGTCAGGACGCAACTCGCTACCAGCCTGAATATCAATAAGACCATATTGAAGATTCAACAAAATATCATTGTAATATTTATGTTTACTCGTCAAGTCAGTAAAATAGTTATCCATATGGGCATTTTCGTCCATATCTAAATCTCCGACTACTGCCAGATTATGTAGCCATTCGGCTCTTGTTAAGCCATCAGAGTCACCATAAATCAAATCAGTACTTGTTATGGTTATTGCATTAGCAATTACTGACATACTCGTTACAGGAATTACTGCAACAAGCATTAAAACTGCTAACAATAAAGATAAAGTTTTTTTCATATTTTTACCCTCCATAAAACAAAAAGTGCGCAGCCGAAGCCACGCACCAAAAAACACATAGCTCGATTGTTGCGACACAATTTCAGCACAACTAAGTATAGATATGTAAAAAAGAGCCTGTGATTTTACCATATAAAAAAGCACACACCATACGTAAAATTGTGTTAAAATACAAAATTATGTCACAAGTTTATATTAACACATTTTTCCATACTTATCAATAGTTTTTAGTTCATTGTAAGAGGGCGAGGTTTGCCCACTACAATTTTGTAACATTTCCCCTCCTTCTTCATATACTGTTAATGAAGTTTTGGGGTAATAATCCCTTCCCCGCCCCGACTTCGAACATATTAAGGAGGAAAATGTATGGCTGATAATAACAGAAATTGTCCTGACACAAACCTTAATCACATTAAAGAAGCTATCTGCATTGACACTAACAGAGTTTATGATTCTTGTGCAGATAAAGAGTGTCTTAAGGATTTGAGAGTTTACTTAACTGACCGTGGTCAATGTATTCTTGACAATGCCTCTTCTGTAAAATGCAGAGGTGCAGAGATTTTGAATTGTCTTGTTGAAGTTGAAAAAGTTCCATTTAACAAAGGCTTTTACTCAGTTGATTTAACATTCTTTGTTAAGGTAGCAGTTGACGCTTACACTTGCCCTACTGCACACCCAGATTTAATTGAAGGTCTTGTTACCTTTAGTAAAAAGTGCATTCTTTATGGTAGTGACGGAAACGTAAAAATCTTCTCTTCTAACTACATTGAAAACGCTTTTGATGAGCAAAATGCTATTTGCAACGCTAACCCAAGAGCAAAGGTGCAGACAGTTGAGCCTATTTGCCTTAACGCTGAAATCTGCCGAGTTTGTGATTGCTGTAATACACTCCCTGACTGTTGTGATGGCAACATTCCAAAGCACATTTGTTGTTGCTTCGACGGTAGTTTCAACAATAATTGTAATTGTGAAAGAGCTCTTAAAGTTACATTGGGTGTATTTACAATTATTCAACTTGAGCGTGACGTTCAGATGCTCATTCCTGCTTATGACTTCTGTGTTCCTACAAAAGAATGTCAATGTGAAACTGAAGACCCTTGTGATATTTTCAGAAAAATATCTTTCCCTGTGGATGAATTCTTCCCACCTAACCAAAGAGATAACAGTTGTTGCTGTGAACAACAAATTCCATATACCAAAGGTTCTTGTGGATGCGGTAAGTAAAAATAAAAAGTCCTTATGCTTCAAAAAACATAAGGACTTTTATTTTTAACCCTCGTACACGAGGTTTTCTTTTATCATTTCATCGATATTTTCTTTATCATACCATTTACCTAAAACTGGTACGTTTTCTGCTACTTTGCCACCTTCAATAGCATAAATACATTGTTCAACTGCATCGTAGCCTATTCTGTATGAATCCTGAGCAACAGAACCAACAAGCACCGCTTTGCTATCAGATTTCATCCATTCAATTTGCTTTGTTCCAGCATCGAAGCCACAGAATTTTATATCATCATATTTACCAGAGTTAGCAGCAATAGCATCACTTACCTGTTTTACAACACCTTCATTTGTCATAAAGATTGCATCTGCACCTTTTTCAACAAGAGCGTTAAGCGCATCAACATAAGCGTTGTTACTGTCGCCATCTTTTACTATCTTTTCAAACCTGAATTTACCCTTTGTCATAAGTTCATTATCTGCAAGAGAAGTAAATTCATCAATAAAGCCTTTTGCTCTGTCAACACCTGTATCTGTCTGGTCGTGTTGAATAACACCTATAACATAACCACCATCACTTGCTGCAACATCTGTTTTTATTGCATTGAATAAATTACACGCTGCAAGACCCGCTGCAGTTTCATTTGAAGTAGCTACAGTCGAAACAATAGGATTTTTACCCTTCTCATTAAGAGCGTTAATATCCGCTTCCCACACACCACTATCAAACTGAACTACTGGAATTTTTTTATCGTAAGCCTGCTCTAACATATCAGAAAAGCCTTCACCGATAGTTGCAATTATAAGACCATCCGGATTATTAATAAGTGCAGTCTGCGCCATTTCTTTCTGGGCTGGTAATTCCTGGGATGTTTCAGAAGCAGGTCCACGGAATGTTATTTTATAACCACCATGCTTTTTGGCTGCATCCTCTGCACCTTGTTTTACAGATTGCCAGAAAGCGTGTGACTCACCTTTTGCAACAATTGCTATTGTTTTCATATCATCATTACCACCATTTTCCTCTGCCGTGCTACAAGCACAGAGAGAAGATATTAATAACGATACTGAAAAGACTAAAGCGAGAATTTTTTTCAACTTCATAAAAACGCCCCTTTGAATACTATCGTTTTCATAATATACCATTTATTTCTATTTTTCAACCCTTTTTAATATTTTTTTAACGTTTGTTTCAACATTCTGTTTTACAACTTCAATAAATACTGATAACACAACTATTACACCTGTTAAAACATAGGTTACATAAGTTGAATTGATATTTATATTCATAAGTGCTAAAACAAAATTGAGTCCTGAACGGATTACAACAAGCATAATAGCACCTATCAAGGAACCGCCTACTGAAGCTACGCCACCTGTGGCAGATGTACCACCTATATATACCCCCGCTATTGCATCAAGCTCCATTCCGTTACCACTTGCAGTAGCCACTGTTACAAATGAAGCAGACCAGAAAACAGCCGCAATACCAGCACTGATTCCAGTAATTACATAAGCTATTATTTTATATTTATCTGTATTTATACCTGAAAGATAGGTTGCTTCTTCATTTGAACCAACTGAAAGAATGTACCGACCGATTTTATTTTTATACATAAGATACATACAAATAAGCATAAAGCCTAAAACCCACAAAAGACCTATGGGAAACCCATTGTAATTTGAAAACAATTTGTTGAACCACGTTCCAGTAGGATAGAAAATATTTGGTGCATTAACAAGAATTGCAGAAAGTCCACGGGAAACCATCATAGTACCTAATGTTGCAATAAATGCCGGTAATTTGCATTTTGCAATTAAAATACCATTTATTAAGCCGAAAAAGCCACCAATTAAAATCATTACAGGAATTGTTGCCCACAATGGCATTAAACCATCGGTGTATAATTTTCCTGCAACCACAGACGAAGCAATACACACAGTACCAATTGAAAGGTCGATTCCACCTGTTGCTATTGCAAAGGTTACGCCTAAGCCCATAATTGCGTATGGTGCTAATGATTGCGCCATACTCACAATGTTATATTTATTAAGAAAGTTAGGATTTAAAAGATAAAACAAAAAAATCAACAAAATAAGCGCTACAATAATAATCGCATTTTGTCCTGACTTTGTTTTCATATTTTTAAGCTTATCCATTAGCGTCCCCCACTCTCTTCATAGCATATTTCATTATATTTTCCTGTGTCGCTTCTTCTATTGGTAATTCTTTTGTTATTCTGCCTTCACACATAACAATTACTCTGTCAGAAAGGTGTGTAACTTCTGAAAGCTCTGAAGAAATCATTATTATAGACTTACCATTTTTTGCTAAATCGAGCATTAAAGCATACATTTCACTTTTTGCGCCTATATCTATACCACGTGTGGGTTCATCAAAAATAAAAATATCGCTATCTCTTAATAGCCAACGTGTAATAATAACTTTTTGTTGATTTCCACCAGAAAGATTTTTTAATTTTTGTGCCATTGATGGCGTTTTGGTTTTCAGCATTTCATTTTTATTTTTTGCTTTCACAGTAGCTTTTTTATCATTTATAAATCCGAATTTTACATAATCATCTAAAGAAGCTAAGACTGAATTATCTGTAACAGATTTATCGAGAAGGAGACCATAGCGTTTTCTGTCCTCTGAAAGATAACAAATTCCATTTTTAACCGCATCTGCAGGACTTTTTATATTCATCTTTTTATTATTCACAAAAATTTCGCCACTCGTAAATTTATCGGCACCACAAATTGCCCTTGCTACTTCTGTACGACCCGCCCCCATAAGACCAGAAAACCCTAAAATTTCTCCTTTGTGAAGTACGAAACTAACGTTTTTTATTTTTTCGCCGCTATTAAGATTTTTCACTTCTAAAACAACCGGTGAATTGTGAGGCCTTGCACTTTTTTCTTTTTTATTGCCTGAAACAGCTCGTCCGACCATCATTTTAACTATATTCTCTTTTGTTGTTTTTAGTGTATTTACAGTTCCTACATATTCGCCATCTCGCAAAACGGTAACTCTGTCTGAAATTCTTTCAATCTCATTCATCCTGTGCGAAATATAAATCATACCAATGCCTTTTAGTTTCAACTCGTTCATTATTCTGAATAATTCTTCTGTTTCAGGTTCAGTTAAAGCGGCAGTTGGTTCATCTAAAACAAGAATTTTAGAGTCAAAAGAAATCGCTTTTGCTATTTCTACCATTTGTTGCTTACCAACAGTTAAATTGCTTATCTTTTCATCCGGTTTAATGTGGGCTCCAACATATTTAAGAAGCTTTTCTGCTTCTTTTTCCATTTGCTTATCATCAATAAAATTTAAAGGAAGCATTTTTTCTCTGCCCAAAAAAATATTTTGAGCAACTGTTAAATCGGGAATAAGATTTAACTCCTGATGAATAATAGCAATACCTTTTTCTTGTGCCTCTTTTACTGAATTAAAACTACATTTTTCATTAAAGGCAAAAATTTCACCACTATCCGCTTTATAAACACCACTTAAAATCTTCATTAAAGTAGATTTACCAGCACCATTTTCGCCCATAAGAGCGTGAACTTCGCCAGAACACAACTCAAAGTCCACCCCCTTTAAAGCGTGAACACCGGAAAAACTTTTTTCTATATTTTTCATTTGTAAAATCGTTTCAGTCATAGTGTTAGTAGTTTATCCGTATTTGGAAGTTTTATGACAAAGGAAATAGGAAGTAGGAATTAGACGTCGCATAA